>JBDTMW010000077.1:0-9064 GCA_039934065.1 Actinomycetota bacterium
ACGAATCAAACCCCGGCGGGATCGGAGGGTCGACGTACCCGAGCACGGCCTTCCAGAACTCCGCAACGGCTCGTGGATTCGCGCAGTCGAAAGTCACCTGCACCTGCTTCACGTTTGCCATCAACCCAGAGTAGGACCGAGCACCCTCCGGCCGTCTCGACCCGGCACAATGTCGTGATGGACGCCTTCGACGCAACTATGGCTGCTGAGCTTGATCGCCGGGTTCCCCAGGCCGTTGGCCTGCGGCGGGATCCGTCGCTCGACCGCGAGGGCGATGAAGGCCATCACCCCGCAGCCAAGGATCAGCATGCCGATGAACTCCACGTTGAAGCGGGCTCCGAGCATCAACCCGGCCACGACCGGACCGGTGACCGCCGCCAGCTGGAAGGCTCCGGCCATGATCGCGTTGTAGCGACCACGCAGATGATCCGGCGACAGATCATTGGTGATCGCAGGGATGGTCGGCTGGAGCAGGGTCTCCCCAAGCGCGAACACCGCGCTGCCGCCGATCACCAGGACAGCAGCCATCGACCCCCCCGGCACCAGGCCGGAGAGGCCGGTCATCACCCAGGACATGGCCCACAACCCCGACAGGACGAGGATCACGCGGGTGCGGCGGCGGCCCTCAATGCGCTGCAGCACGAGCAGCTGCAGCACGACGATGGTTGCCGTGTTCGCGGCGAAGGCGTAGCCGATGGTTCGCGTCGAGACCTCCCCGACCAGCCGCGAGTAGGCGGTGAACCCGGCCTCCATCTGCGCGTAGCCCACGAAGGCGGAGATGAAGGTGAGAGCGATCACCGGAAGCATCGCCTTGTCGCGCAAGATGTCCAGGTATGACGTCCGGATCGGTGTGCCGTCTGACTCGCTGACCGGGTGGTCGACCTTGCCGCTGACCTGCCGAAGGGGCCCGAGGAGCACGGCGAGGGGCGCCAGGAAGCTGAGTGCGTTGCCGAGATAGATGGCCACGAACGTCCCCGGGCGATGGACGTCGACGATGGACCCGGACAACAGGCCCCCGATGCCGATGCCCAGGTTGACCAGGGTGAAGTTGATCCCGAAGTAGCGCTGTCTGATGCGGGAGGGCACCACGGCGCCGATCATGGCGTTGAAGCCCGGCCAGAAGACGCCCCCAGCCGCGCCCAGCAGGCCCAGGGCCACCGCGGCCGTCAAGGGGGTTGAGGAGAACGCGAGCAGGACGTTGCCGAGCATCTGGGCGCTCATGCCGGCGAGGATGATTCGTCGGGCACCGAGCCGGTCGATGAGCGCGCCGGCCGGCCCCACGACCGCCATCCCGACGATGGCAGGCACCGCCAGCAGGCTTCCGGCCGTCTCAATCGTGAACCCGAGCACCTCGTGCAGGTAGATGAAGCCGAAGGGAAGCACCAGCCCGCTGCCCAGGGTCTCGACGGCGACCGTGGACAGCAACAGCTTTCCGTCGCGTGGCAGGTCGTTCCAGAACGATGCCAGCGAGGGGCGCTCACGGGCGGGGGCGGTCACGGGCACGAGTATGGCGAAGGTCACCGGCAGTCCCAAACGGTTTTACGACCTCGTGGCGCGTTTCGGCCCCGCTGACAGGGTGGTCGGTAAACCGACTGGCGTTAACGGTTAGCCTTGGGGCCAGCGCAACGTGCGCCATCGTGCCCTGCCCGTCTTGTGGGCGGCGGTCGACACATGAGCAAGAGGTGGGTTGTGCCTTCAGGCAAGGTCAAGTGGTATGACGCCGAAAAGGGCTTCGGCTTCCTGAGCGACGACGATGGCACCGACGTGTTCCTGCACGCGGATGCCTTGCCCGCAGGCGTCACGACCCTCAAGGGCGGCACCCGCGTCGAGTTCGGCGTCGTCGAGGGCCGGCGCGGCGCGCAGGCACTGTCCTTGCGCGTGCTGGACCCAGCCCCGTCGGTCGCGGCCTCGGTTGCCGCCAAGAACCGCACCTCGCCCGAGGCGTTGACGGTCATCGTCGAGGACGTCATCAAGCTCCTCGACAGCGTCTCTACCACGCTGCATCGCGGCAAGTACCCGGACAAGGCAGCAGCAGCCAAGGTCGCCAAGGTGCTGCGCGGGATCGCGGACCAGCTCGAGACCGGCGCCTGAGCCGATGGCAACCAAGGCCGACGCCATCCTGGCCGCCGCGGTGGACCAAGCCCGAGAGGCCGCCGAGAGCATTGCCGAGCCAGGCACGGTGGGCGAGCACATGGGCATGGTGATGGACGCCGAACGTCTCGCGACCCACTCCTTCGCCTGCACCGCCACGGCATACCCGGGATGGCGCTGGGCGATCACCGTTGCTCGGGTGCCACGCGGCAAGGCAGCCACGGTCTGCGAGACCAACCTGGTGCCAGGCGACGGCGCCCTGCTCTCACCCGAGTGGCTGCCGTATGACCAGCGGCTGGCTCCCGGCGACATCGGGGCCGGTGACGTGCTCCCCTACATCGAGGACGACCAGCGTCTGGAGCCTGGACACGAGGCGACCGGTGACGAGGATGTCGACGCCGTCGCGCTGTTGGAGCTGGGGCTTGGCCGCAAGCGGGTGTTGTCCGCCGAGGGTCGCGAGGTCGCTGCCCAGCGCTGGTATGACGGAGACAACGGCCCCACGTCGCCGGTCGCCGACCAGGCACCGGCGCCCTGCTCATCCTGCGGCTTCTTCGTTCCGATGGCGGGTGCACTTCGCTCTTTTTTCGGCGTATGCGCCAACGCCTGGTCACCCTCAGACGGTCGCGTCGTGAGCCTTGACCACGGGTGCGGCGCGCACAGCGAGATTGACGTGATCCACGAGGAGCCCAAGCCCCCCGAGGAGCATGTCCTTGACGACTTCGCCGTCGACATGGTCTGAGCCGGCTCTTCGCGTAGCCTCCTCTCGTGACCTGGACTCCGAACGAGCTGCCCGACCTGACCGGGACCACCGCTGTGGTCACCGGAGCCAACTCGGGCATCGGCCTCGAGACCGCCAGTGCTCTTGCCGCCCACGGCGCCAGTGTCACCCTGGCTTGCCGCGACGTCTCGAAGGGCGAGCAGGCCGCAGAGCGAATCCGTCGTGGCCTCAGGGGTGTTGACCGTGACGGTGCTGCCGCCGGTGCTGACGTTCGCGTTGGCGAGCTCGACCTGTCGTCCTTGGCATCGATCCGCCGTTTCGCCGCCGCGTGGCAGGGCCCGCTCAACCTGTTGGTCAACAATGCCGGGGTGATGGCGCCGCGTACGTGGGTGGCCACCGCAGATGGCTTCGAGCTGCAGTTCGGGACCAACCACCTGGGACACTTCGCGCTGACCGGGCTGCTGTTGACCGCTTTGAAGGCGGTCCCCTCGCCCCGCGTCGTCACGGTGGCCTCGATCGCCCATCAGCGTGGTCGCGCGGACGTGCTCGACGGCAACCCGGCGCAGACTTATCAGCCCGAGCGCGCGTACGGCAACTCCAAGCTGGCCAACCTGCTCTTTGGTGCTGAGCTTCAGCGGCGCGCCACGGCCAGCGGCGAGGCGTTGACGTCAACCATGTCCCACCCGGGAGTCTCGGCGACCGGGCTAGCGACGAGCCCGCAGGGGATGGGCGCCAACCCGGTCGTGCGTCTCGCGGCGCCCTGGGTGATGAAAGTCTTCCTCCAGTCCGCTGCCGCGGGGGCCAATGCCACGCTCTACGCCACGACGGCAGCGGCGCCCGGCTCGTACACCGGGCCTCAGCGGCTACGAGAGATGCGAGGGCCCGTTGGCCCGGCACGACGCAGCGTTCTGGCCCAGGACCAAGAGCTTGCCTCGCGGCTCTGGCAGGTTAGCCAGGACCTGACCGGCGTCGATTACCCCTGGTAGCCATCGCCGTCACTCGCCTGCGCAATCCCCTGCGACCGGGCGAGGTCGGGTCAGGGTGTGCGCGAGCGCAGCGCAGTTGCCGCGTTTCCGCGGCCGCGACGGACATACCACAAGGCGAGTCCGCCGCCCACGACGCCGGCGACGCAGGCCCACGGCCACCAGTGCTGCGGGCCTAGATGTAGAGACGGCACGAGCAGGGTGACGATCAGCGCGAGGCCCCACAGTGCGATGCCTATCTCAATCACCCTTGGGGTGTTGATGGCCACGGGTTCTGGCTCTTCGGGGCTCACGGCGGCAAGCCTATGTGTCAAGGGACCTGCGCACGGATCGCGGGTGTTTCAGCGCCCGTAGTCGTTGGCCTTGGCCCGCTGCCCTACGCTGTGCGCCATGCCCTCCACTGCGACGTCCAAGAAGGCCGTCGGCGCGCGCGGCGCCCTCGACTCGTTCTTCCAGATCACCAAACGCGGCTCAACGCCGGCCAGGGAGATTCGCGGCGGATTCGCCACGTTCTTCACGATGGCGTACATCGTCGTCCTCAACCCCCTGATCATCGGCACCCAGGCAGACTCGGCCGGTGGCTTCCTCGGTGGCGGTGGCCATCCCAACCTGGCGATGGTCGCCGCGGCAACGGCGCTGGTGGCCGGTGTGATGACCCTGCTGATGGGCATCGTCGCCAACTTCCCGCTCGCGCTCGCGACGGGACTGGGTCTGAATGCGTTCGTCACCTTCGGCATTGCCAAGCTGCCGGGCATGACCTGGGCCGACGCCATGGGCCTGGTCGTCATGGAGGGCCTGATCATCACGGTCCTGGTGCTGACCGGGTTCCGCAAGGCAGTGCTGCATGCCATCCCCGCGCCGCTGAAGACCGCGATCAGCGTGGGTATCGGCCTGTTCATCACCATCATCGGCCTCGTCGACTCAGGCATTGTCCGCAAGCCGTCCGGCGGTCCGGTGCCGGTCGAGCTCGGAGTGGGTGGCTTCCTGGCCGGCTGGCCGACGCTTGTCTTCGTCGTCGGCCTGCTCTCGATCATCGTCATGATGGTCAAGAAGGTGAAGGGTGCGATCCTCATCGGCATCATCGGCACCTCGGTGCTGGCCATCATCCTGGAGGCCGTGGTCAAGATCGGCGGCCAGACCGACGCCACAGGCAAGGTGGTCAACCCCACCGGATGGGGACTGAACGTCCCGAAGTTCCCCTCCACGCTCATTGACATCCCTGACTTCGGCCTGCTGGGCCACTTCTCACTGCTGGGCTCCTTCGGCAAGATCGGTGCGGTGTCGGCGATCCTGCTTGTCTTCACCCTGCTGCTCGCCGACTTCTTCGACACCATGGGCACGATGGTCGCCATCGGCGCCGAGGCGGGCCTGCTGGACAAGGACGGCAACCCGCCCAACGCCCAGAAGATCCTCATCGTCGACTCTCTGGCTGCCGTCGCCGGCGGCGCGAGCGGAGTCAGCAGCAACACGGCATACATCGAGTCGGCCGCGGGCGTCGGCGAAGGCGCGCGGACCGGCCTCGCCTCAGTCGTGACCGGGCTGCTGTTCCTTGCGGCCACGTTCCTGGCGCCGCTCGTGGCAGTGGTCCCCTACGAGGCGGCGACCCCCGCCCTCGTCGTGGTCGGCTTCCTGATGATGCAGCAGGTCAAGAACATCGACTGGGACGACCTCGAGATCGCGATCCCGGCCTTCCTGACGATCGTCCTGATGCCCTTCACGTACTCGATCACGGCCGGTATCGGCGCGGGATTCGTCGTGTACGTCCTGCTGAAGGTCGTTCGGGGCAAGTCCTCAGTGGTGCATCCGCTGATGTGGGGCATCGCCGGACTGTTCGTCATCTACTTCGCGCTCGACCCGTTCAAGGCACTGCTCGGCGTCGGCTGATCAGGGTGCCGGCGCGGGCTGACTCCCGTGCCGGTGCCGCTGGGTTCGGAGCGCTGGGAGCCGAGTCGATGCGGTTTGTCCCGTTAACCGGAATACTTAGCATGGGTAATGAGTTAGGCTAAGTAGGCCGGAAGGAACTCATGCCACCAAGAGCGCGAACAACACAAACGCGAACAGCACAAGCGCGAACAGCAGAGCCCGCGGCGCCGACGCTGACGGCGCAGCCCACGTCTCTGGCGCACCTCGCCAACGATCTGCGTCTGGCTTGCATGCGGATCAGCCGGCGGGTGCGCTTCGAGAGCACCCAGGCTGTGGCGCCCCACCAGTTCAGCGTCATGGCGCGGCTGGAAGGTACCGCTTTGACACCTCGCGAGCTCGCCGAGATCGAACGGGTCAGCCCGCCAAGCATGACCCGCACCGTGGGAGCGCTGGTCGAGCGTGGGCTGGTCGCCCGCAGGGACGACCCTCTGGATGGCCGCCAGGTCTTCATCTCACTGACGCCGGAGGGACTGACGTTGCTCAGGGAGACGCGCCGCCAGCGCGATGCCTGGATGGCGAGCAGGCTCAAGGGGATCAGCGCGGAAGAGCGTGCGGTGCTGGTCAAGGCCACTGCGATCCTCACCCGGGTGGCCAGCCAATGAGCCCGACCTTCTCCTCCTTGTCGATCTACAACTACCGCCTCTTCGCCGCCGGCGCCCTCATCTCAAACACCGGGACCTGGATGGGCCGGGTTGCCCAGGACTGGCTGGTCCTGACCGTGCTGACCGACAACTCGTCCGTTGCCCTCGGGATCGTGACCGGCCTGCAGTTCGCCCCCCTCGTGCTGTTCGCCCCCCTCGCCGGGGTGATCACGGATCGCTTCGCCAAGCGGCGAATCCTGTTCGTCACCCAGACTGCACAGGCGCTCCTATCGCTGCTCACCGGGGTTCTCGTTGTCACCGGTTCAGTCCAGCTGTGGCACATCTACCTGCTGGCCTTCGCGCAGGGGGTCGCGACGGCGCTGGACAACCCGGCTCGACAGACCTTCGTCTCCGAGATGGTGCCCTACGAGTCGCTGAGCAACGCCGTTGGCCTGAACAGCGCGTCCTTCAACGGTGCCCGACTCATCGGACCGGGCGTCGCCGGTCTGGTGATCGCCGCCTTCAGCACCGGCCCGGCCTTCTTCATCAACGGGCTCAGCTTCGTGGCCGTCATTCTTGCGCTGTCCAGGATGCGGCCCGGTGAGCTGAGGCCGTCACCGCGTCAGCGCGGGAAGGGACAGATCCGCGAGGGGTTGCGCTATGTGCGGGGCCGCCCCGACATCATGCTGATCATGGCGCTCGTGTTCGTCCTTGGCACCTTCGGGATGAACTTCCAGATGACCACCGCCCTCATGGCCACCGCCGTGTTCCACAAAGGCGCGGGTGGGTACGGGCTGCTGGGCTCGATCATGGCCATCGGATCTCTGTCGGCGGCGCTGCTCTCGGCCCGACGACAGAACCCTCGTCTGCGCATCCTGCTCGTGTCCCTGGCCGCGTTCGTCGTGGCGTCAGCGGCGGCCGCGCTCGCACCGACATACATCTGGTTTGCGGTCCTTCTCATCCCGGTCGGGCTCTCGGCGCTGACGGTCATCACCACGGCCACAGCCATGGTCCAGCTCAGCGTCGACCCGGCTATGCGCGGGCGTGTCATGGCGCTCTACATGGCGGTGTTCATGGGCGGCACGCCCCTTGGCTCACCACTGATCGGGTGGATCGGCTCGGCCTGGGGGCCTCGCTGGACCATTCTGGTTGGCAGTATCGCCACCGGTCTGGCAGTTCTTGGCGCCTCGGCGTACCTCGTGCGGAGCGAGAACGTCCGCGTGACCTTCGATCGCCATGAACGTCCCCGGTTGCGGGTCACCCGCGGCGATATCATCGACGTCGTGCCTGAGCTGACCCGTTGATGACTCCGAGATTCCGCCGCGGCATCGTGCTGATCGCCCTCGTGGCGATGCTGGCGGCAGTCCTGGTGGGGCAGCTGGTTCGCTGACGGCCGGCGATCTGGCAACCGCGGCGGCGTGGAACAATTCTGTCATCCAATGACCCACAGACGCGGGAGTGACGTGAGCGGCGCTGAGTTCAGCAGGGGCAACGGTTTTGCCGTTCGGGTGATCACAGCGGTCGCTGTGGTCGCGCTGACAGCGACAGCGATCGGGGGTTGCAGCAGCGACGCCAAACCCAAGGCTGTCACTGCGACCTCCACGGCGACCGCCACCCAGACTGCGGTGCCCACGCCCACGGCCGTGGCTGTTAATCCACTGACGGGTCTCGGGGTTTCCCCTGCTGGTCCTGTGATCGCGGTCAAGATCGATGACACGGCCGCCAGTCGCCCTTCTCTGGGCCTGGAGAAGGCCGATGTGATCTACATCGAAGAGGTCGAGGGCGGACTGACGCGGATGGTGGCCGTGTTCGCCAGCGCCAAGCCCAAGGTCCTGGCGGTCCGCAGCATTCGTTCCAGCGACCCGGAGCTCCTGGGTCAGTACGGACGCATCGTCGTGGTCGCCAGTGGGGGCGGGCGCCCAGCTTTGCAGGTTCTGGACCGATCGACTCTGCACAGCGTGATCAACGACCGCGGGCAGGTGGGCTTCGTCCGCGACCGCTCGCGACGGGCGCCGTACAACCTGGTCTCAGACCTGGCCAAGGTGAGTGCCGCGGTCAAGGGGGACGGCGTTCGCAATGTGGGGTTCACCTGGGCGGATGCCGACCCGCGGCTGGTCGGCGCCACGCTGGCCCCGACCGTGACTACCCGAGTGGGCTCCACTCGAGTCAGCTTTGTCTGGGACGCCAAGCTCGCCAGCTACGTTCGCACCATTGACGGCCGGCGGCTCCTCACCGGCAGTGGCGCTCCGGTTGCCAAACCCAACGTGCTCGTGCAGTTCTGCCAGGTCGTCGCTGACCGCACCGACCACGATGTCAACGGAAACCCCACGATGTTCACCAAGACCGTCGGCTCCGGTCGCGTCGTGCTGTTCCGCAACGGCAGCCGGATCGAGGGCAAATGGTCGCGACCGAGCCTCACCGCGCCCACGGCATTCACCGACGCCGCAGGCAAGCCCCTGCTGTTCGCCCCCGGCGGGGCAATCGTGGCGCTGGCGCGTCCAGGCGCGCCTGCCTGATCAAGCTGTCTGATCAAAAGCTCCGCCTGATCAGGCGATCTGACCGACGACGTACTCGATGCTCGCGGTGAGCTTCGAGATGTCGTCCGGGTCGATGGCCGGGAACATCCCCACGCGCAGCTGGTTGCGTCCGAGCTTGCGATAGGGCTCCACGTCGAGGACTCCGTTGGCCCGAAGTACTGCGGCGACCGCGGCGGCGTCGACCTCGCCGGCGAAGTCGATCGTGCCGACGACTAGAGAACGCGCGGACGG
>JBDTMW010000078.1:0-9048 GCA_039934065.1 Actinomycetota bacterium
CGAGGTGGTCGGGGTCGATGGTGAACCGGGAGTCCACGTGCCCGTTGAGCCGCTCACTCTGATAGTCGGTGACCCCCTCGGCGTCGGCCAGTCCGCCCGGGTCGGCAACGGTGACGGCGTGGACGGCGGTCCGGGTGTGCCGGCGCAGGTCGGCGAGGGTGCCGCTGATGACGGTGCGGCCACGCCGGATGATGCTCACCCGGTCGGCGAGTGCTTCCACCTCGGCCATGATGTGGCTGGAAAGCAGTACGGTCACGCCATCCTCGCGCCGGTCGCGCACGTACTGCTGGAAGGTCTGCTCCATGAGTGGGTCGAGTCCCGAGGTCGGCTCGTCAAGCAGCAGCAGCTCGGCGTCGGTGGCCAGTGCGGCGATGAGTGCCACCTTCTGCCGGTTGCCCTTGGAGTAGTCACGGACCCGTTTGGTGGGGTCGAGCTCGAACCGTTCGACCAGGTCCGCGCGACGCCGTTCGTCGATGCTGCCGTGGGTGGCACCCAGGACGTCGAGGCACTGACCGCCGGTCAGCCCCGGCCAGAGCGCGACGTCGCCGGCGACATAGGCCAGCCGGCCGTGCAGGCGGGGCCCGTCGTGCCAGGGATCGCCGCCGAACAGCTCGGCGTGGCCTGAGGTGGCCTTCATCAGCCCAAGCAGAACGCGGATCGTCGTGGACTTGCCGGAGCCGTTGGGCCCGAGGAAGCCGTGCACCTCACCGGGGCGCACGGTAAGGTCCAGGCCGTCGAGAGCCCGGACGCTGCCGAAGACCTTGGTCAGTCCCTCGGCGCGGATCACGGGGGTTGCATCGTTCATGACAGCGACTCCTTCGCAGGGGCATTGAACGCGCCCTCGATGTAGATGGCGGTGACTTCCCTGGCCCAGCGTTGCAGCCCTGCAGGCGTCAGCGGATCATCGCCGATGGCGGCGGCGATCTGGTTGCGGAGCAGGATCATTGCGAGGTCGTTGGCCAGCAGGAACGCTGCGCGGACAGCCGGGTCGTGGCTGGGCACAGCGGCACCCACCTCGACCATGGCGTCCAGCAGGCGGCGGGTCGCGGCATACCAGCGACCGAAAAGCGCGGCCCCGGCCGGGTCGTTGGTGAGCAGCAGCCGGCGCAGGTACGCCGGCAGCGGGGATCCGTGGGGGAACGCCCGGGTGAACGCCTCGGCGACCGATGTCGGGGCCTCGCCGCTAGCGAGCATCTCGGCGAGGTCTTGACCGTCGAGCTCGGCGAAGATCGCGTCGAAGGACTCGGCCGCGTGGGCGTCCACCGCGGACCGCAGGCCGTCTTTGCTGCCGAAGTGGTGGAGCACCAGGCCTGGCGACACCCCGGCGGTGGCGGCGATCTCGCGCACCGTCACGGCATCATGCCCGCGCTCAGCGAACAGGCGCAGTGCGGCATTGCGGATGTTGGCCCGAGCCGTGAGGTCGGGATCGCCAGTGACTGAACCCATGTTTAGTATAATAAACGTCTGTTCAGCAAGGATCAAGAGGCTCAGAGGAGCAGGGCGTAACATCGCCGCCGCCGACGTCGTGCCGCCACCCTTCGAGTGCAACTGGACGCCAACGGCCGGGGTTACCTCTTCGGGCAGTGCTGTCGGACGGCAGGTGTGAGTAGCAACGCCAGGACAGCCAAGGCGACCCCGACCATCAACACTGTCCGGGTCCAACTCCCCGTGACAGTGGGCAGGATCCACAGGACTCTCTGGACAATCAACAGGACAGCGAAGATCAGGGTCGCCAGCCACGAACCGTAGGCCCCGCGCGTGATGCCCCTCCCCAGGAGAAGCAAGAGCAACGCCACGACCAAGCCAGGGAGGCCTGACACGACTGCGGCGACGTGGTCGTTCGGGCCGATCAGACGCCAGTCCGCCACAAACGAGGCCATCTGTATCAAGGTCAGGAGCCCCACCCCGTACAGGACGGACGCCAGCACCTTCACCAACATTGGTGCGGTCTGGAACGCGGCCAGGATCGACGGTTTCTGTGGCTCGGGTGGAGCAGTCACCGACATGCGATGGAACCCTTCTCATCATTGAGGGGTAAAGACAACAACGTACCTTTCAGCAGCATGCGTGCGCTGGGTAACCTGCCAGGCACGCGTAGCTGACCCGGCCCGAATGGTCGACCCTGCCAATGGCTCGCGGGGCCGGGAGCGCCAAGAAGCCGCCCCTAAGTTTCTTCCCCGAAATGAATTCTGATTATGTCGACGGGTTGGCGACAGGTAAGGTTGACGACTTCGTTGCGGGGCTGAACGCCTTCCGCAGGATTCTCACTGACCGAGGGTGTCTTACTGACCCAGGTTGAACGTGATGCCGTTACGGGCATAGGGCGAGCGCGAGAACGAAAAACCGAGCACGATCAACGCTCAACAATGCCCGAAAGGCACATTATCTCCTCTGATTTTTATGTCCAGGGCCAGTGGCTCAACGCCGAAGCCGGCGGCCAACGCGAGATCCGGTGTCCTGCTGACGGGACGCTGGTGGCGACAGTCGCCGAAGGAACCCGGGCGGACGCCATCACGGCGATCCGCGCAGCGCGGGTGGCCTTCGACCAGGGCGACTGGCCTGCCATCCCCGAACGCGAGCGAGGTGCACTGCTCCTGCGGGTGGCCGACCTGATGGTGCGCGACAAGGATTCCCTTGCCCGGGCCGAGGCCCTGGACACGGGCAAGCGACTGGTCGAGGCCGAGTACGACATCGATGAGGTCGTCAGCTGCTTCCGCTACTACGGCGGTATCGCCGGCAGTGACGCCGGACGGGTGATCGACACCGGACGCAGCGACGCGATCAGCCGGGTGGTGCACGAGCCCGTCGGAGTCTGTGCCCTGATCACGCCCTGGAACTACCCGCTGATGCAGACCTCCTGGAAGGTGGCTCCGGCATTGCTGGCCGGAAACACCTTCGTCCTGAAACCAAGCGAGCTCACGCCCTCCACCGCGATCATGCTCATGGGCTTGCTCGAGGAGGCGGGCCTGCCTGTCGGCGTGGCTAATCTTGTTCTGGGCGCGGGCGCGGAGGTCGGCGCGGTGTTGTCTGAACACCCGGACGTCGATCTGGTGTCGTTCACCGGCGGTCTGGCGACCGGACGGCTCGTCATGGCCGCGGCAGCGCCGACCGTCAAGAGGGTCGCCCTCGAGCTGGGCGGAAAGAACCCCAACATCATCTTTGCCGACGCGGACTTCGAGACCGCTGTCGACTATGCCCTCACCGCGGTGTTCCTGCACTCAGGGCAGGTCTGCTCAGCCGGCGCTCGGCTGCTTGTCCAGGACGAGCTGCACGACCGGTTCGTGGACGAGGTCGTGCGTCGCGCCGACCGCATCCGCCTCGGCGGTCCCTTCGATGACTCTGCCGAGACCGGCACACTCATCTCGGCCGCACACCTGGCGAAGGTCTCCGCCTACGTCTCGGACGGGCTGGCCGAGGGCGCGGTCCTGAGGTGCGGCGGCTCCCAGGCCGAGGCGGGAGTCCTGGCCGACGGCTTCTTCTTCCGCCCGACGGTCCTGGACGAATGCCATACCGGGATGCAGGTCGTCCAGGACGAGTCGTTCGGCCCGGTGATGACCGTCGAGCGCTTCAGTGACGAGGACGACGCCGTGCGCATCGCCAACGACACGCCCTATGGCCTGGCCGGCGCGGTCTGGACCACTGACGCGGGAAAGGCCCAGCGGGTGGCCGGGCGGCTGCGACACGGGACGGTCTGGATCAACGACTACCACCCCTACGTGCCTCAGGCCGAGTGGGGCGGCTTCAAGCAGTCCGGAGTCGGCCGCGAGCTGGGCCAGGCCGGGCTCGCCGAGTACCGCGAGACCAAACACATCTGGCAGAACATCCGCCCGCAGGCGCAGCGATGGTTCAGCGCGTGAGCATCTCGCTGCCGCGGGCACCACAAGACCGAGGAGACGAAGTCACATGACCGCCGACACCCAGGAACAGGTTTTCGAACAGGATCGTGCCCTTGAGCGTTCGCCCGACCGCACACCGGAGGTGACGCAGCAGGGCCAGCCGTCCGAACAGCCGGTGATCTCGGTCCGCAACTTGTGGAAGGTCTTCGGGCCCAATGCGGCGGCCGTTCCCACCACCCCAGAGCTCGCCGCGCTCTCACCTCGCGAGCTGATGGAGCAGACCTCCTGCGTCGCCGCAGTGCACGACCTCAGCTTCGACGTCGCGCCCGGCGAGGTGTTTGTCGTGATGGGGTTGTCCGGCTCCGGCAAGTCGACCCTCATCCGCTGCCTGACCAGGCTGATCGAGCCGACCGCCGGCGAGATCCTCCTGCAGGGTGAGGACGTCCTGGCCGCCAACGAGAAGTCGCTGCGCGAGCTGCGGCGCCACAAGATCTCCATGGTCTTCCAGCACTTCGGCCTGCTGCCGCACCGCCGGGTCATCGACAACGTCGCGTATGGGCTGGAGATCCGCGGCGCCAGCAAGGACGAGCGTTACAAGAGGGCCCGCGAGGTCATCGAGCTGGTCGGGCTCGACGGAAACGAGCACTCGTATCCCGACCAGCTCTCCGGTGGCATGCAGCAACGTGTCGGTCTCGCCAGGGCGCTGGCCGGCGACCCCGATCTCCTGCTCTTCGACGAACCGTTCTCGGCCCTTGACCCGCTGATCCGGCTGGACATGCAGAACGAGATCATCCGCCTGCATCGCGACCTCGGCAAGACGATGGTTTTCATCACCCACGACCTGTCCGAGGCCCTCAAGCTGGGCGACCGCATCCTGATCATGCGTGACGGGAAGATGGTCCAGGTGGGCACAGGTCCCGAGCTGGTGGGGGCGCCTGCCGACGACTACGTCCGCGACTTCGTCAAGGAGATCCCCTTCTCGGGCGTCCTGACCCTGCGATGGATCATGCGCCCGGCACGGCCCGGAGAGGTCCTCGACGGACCGGAGCTCGGTCCGGACGTCGTCGTCCACGAAGCGGTGCGCCTGGTGCTCGAAGCCGACCGCGTGGTGAAGGTTGTCGAGAACGGGGTCCTGCTCGGCGTCGTAGGTGACCACGAGATCGTCCGCGTGGTGGCGGCCTGATGACAGCAACGTCAGCGACCACCTGGTTATCGGCCCGGATCCGGCTCCTGCGCCTGGGCTCCGCCGTCCTGGTGGTGATCGCCTGGCTGGTCGGCTTCGTGGCACTGCGAGGCCGCGACACGCTCACCCTGGCACAGGCGGACCTCACACCCGTCCACAGGCAGCTCAACCACCTGAACGACGTGGTGGGCGCGGGGCGGAGCACCAACCCGCTGTTCCTCTACTTCTTCGACCCGATCCGCGCGGTCATCGACCTGCTCGCGACGTTCATGCAGCACCTCATCGCCCAGCCCGCCTTCGGGCGGCCCGTTCCTGTCATCGGGTGGGTCGGGGTCGTGGTGGTGGCATTCGTCGCGTCATGGGCCTTCGGCAATCTCAAGGTGGCGGTCCTGGCTGCGGCAGGGCTCGCGGTGCTGGGGATGCAGGGGCTCTGGAGCGAGAGCATGGACACTCTGGCCCTGACCACGACCGCGGTGCTGCTCTCACTGCTGGTCGGGATCCCGCTGGGTATCTGGGCCGGGCTCTCGGACCGGTTCAACGCAGTCATGACCCCGATCCTGGACTTCATGCAGACGATGCCCACCTTCGTCTACCTCGCGCCACTGACCCTGGTCTTCCTGATCGGCCCAGCCTCAGCGGCCATCGCCACCCTCATCTACGCAGCGCCACCTGTCATCCGGATCACCGCGCACGGTATCCGCGGAGTGGCCCCCGAGACGCTCGAGGCGGCTGAGTCGTTGGGGTCCACCCGCGTCCAGCTGCTGACCAAGGTCCTGCTCCCGATGTCCAAACGCACGATCGTCATCGGCATCAACCAGACCATCATGGCCGCGTTGTCGATGGTGACCATAGCGGCGCTCATCGACGCTCCGGGGCTGGGTCGCGTGGTCCTGGGAGCGCTGCAGTCGCTGGATGTGGGAACAGCCTTCAACGCCGGGCTCTCCATCGTGATCATGGCCATCGTGCTCGACCGGGTGACAACTGCAGCAAGCGTCCGCAGCGAGCTGGCCCGCCGGAACCCCGGAAGTCGCTCCAACAAGCTTCGTCGCCCCGCACTGATGCTCGGAGCCGCGGTCTCCGCAGTCGCTGTCTACGCGTCCTACACATACGTCTGGGCCGCAAAGTTCCCTGCCAACCCCGACCTGGGCGGCCCGATCATCCGGACCGCCGGAGGAGTCTCGGACTGGGTTCAGCTGCACTTCAGCGCGACCACGAACTCCCTCAAGGACACCCTGACCTACCACGTCCTCAACCCGTTCCAGATGCTGTTCACCGACTCGCCCTGGTGGCTCGTCTGTGCCGTCATCGTGGCGCTGGCCGTGATCCTCGGCAGCCGGCGGGCGGCGATCGGGGCCGCCGTCTGTCTCGCCGTCATCGTCGGCACCGGCCTGTGGTCGCACGCCATGAGCACGCTGGCCGCCACCCTGGTCGCCACGATCGTGGTGATGGCGCTCGGGCTGGTCCTCGGAGTTCTGATGGGACGCAGCCCGAAGGCAGACCGCGTGATCCGACCCACTCTGGATGCGGCCCAGACCATGCCTGCCTTCGTCTACCTCGTGCCGTTCGTCGCGCTGTTCGCCGCCAGCAGGTTCACCGCGATCGTGGCGGCGATCGTCTTCGCGGCCCCCATCACGATCAAGATCATCGCGGACGGGATCGCCGGTGTGCCCGAGGACACGATCGAGGCAGCCACGGCAGCAGGGTCGAGCCGCTGGCAGATCATCACCAAGGTCCAGCTTCCGATGTCGATGCGGACGATCGCCCTGGCAACCAACCAGGGTCTGATCTACGTGCTCTCGATGGTCGTCGTCGGCGGACTGGTGGGAGCCGGCGCCCTCGGCTACGACGTCGTGGCCGGATTCCGGCAGAACAGCCTCTTCGGCAAGGGCCTCGCCGCTGGACTGGCCATCGTGATGCTCGGCATCATGCTCGACCGGGTGACCCAAGCCGCCGCCCGAAGGGTGGACGTCACCAGCCATGGGCACCACTGACCGCCCCACAGATCAGCAGAGCCGAGCCGGTCCACCGGATCGCTCGGCAGACGAGCTCAAGCATGACCAACAGGAAAGAGTGATCACGTGAAAGCCGGACTATTCAGCAAGATGTCCACCTCAAACCGAACGGTTGCGGTGCTCGCCACTGCCACCGTGGCGGCCCTCTCGCTGAGCGCGTGCGGCGGAGCCAAGATCGGAGACGCCACAGCCGGGGCTGCTGGCGCTGCCGGCGGATCCGCCAAGAAGTGCGGCCAGTTCAACCTGGCCCTCAACGCCTGGGTGGGCTACCAGGCCAACGCGGCCGTCATCGCCTATGTGGCCGAGAACAAGCTCGGCTGCACCGTGAAGAAGAAGAACCTCGACGAGCAGGTCTCGTGGCAGGGATTCTCCACTGGCGAGGTCGATGCCGTGGTCGAGAACTGGGGCCACCCCAGCCTGGTCAAGAAGTACATCACCGACCAGAAGGTCGCCGAGGACGCCGGACTGACCGGCAACATCGGCAAGATCGGCTGGTACGTGCCGCCCTTCCTGGCCAAGGCGCACCCCGACATCCTGGACTCGAAGAACCTCAACAAGTACGCCGAGCTGTTCAAGACCAGCGAGTCCGGCGGCAAGGGCCAGCTGCTCGACGGGGACCCGGGCTTCGTCACCAACGACGCCGCGCTGGTCAAGAACCTGAACCTGGACTACAAGGTGGTCTTCTCCGGGTCCGAGGCGGCCCTGATCACGAGCTTCCGCCAGGCCGAGCAGAACAAGAAGCCGATGATCGGGTACTTCTACGAGCCGCAGTGGTTCATGACCGAGGTGCCGCTCAAGAAGGTCAGCCTGCCCGCATACACCAAGGGTTGCGACGACGTCGCCTCCAAGGTGGCCTGCGACTACCCGCTGTACCACCTGAACAAGGTGGTCAGCACCAAGTTCGCGACCTCGGGCAGTCCGGCATACACGCTGGTCAAGAACTTCACCTGGACCAACGACGACCAGAACCTGGTCGCGAAGTACATCGCGAAGGACAAGATGTCCGCCGAGGATGCAGCCAAGAAGTGGGTCGACGCGAACCCGGACAAGGTCAATGCCTGGCTCGCCGCAACAGAAGCGAGCTGACCCATGAAGCCAACTCCCTACACGTTCGTCATCGTCGGCGGCGGCTCCGCAGGCTCCGCGCTGGCGAACCGTCTGTCCAAAGACCCGGCCAACAACGTCCTGGTTCTCGAAGCGGGCCGCAAGGACTCGCTCTGGGATGTCCTCATCCACATGCCGGCGGCGCTGCCCTTCCCGATCGGCAGCCGCTTCTACGACTGGAAGTACGAGTCCGAGCCCGAGCCGCACATGAACGGCCGCAAGGTCGTGCACGCCCGTGGCAAGGTGCTGGGTGGCTCAAGCAGCATCAACGGGATGATCTTCCAGCGCGGCAACCCGCTGGACTATGAGCGCTGGGGGGCGGACAAGGGCATGGAGTCCTGGGACTACGCGCACTGCCTGCCCTACTTCAACCGGATGGAGACCTGCCTCGCGGCAGAGCCTGACGACCAGTTCCGGGGTCACGACGGACCGCTGGTGCTGGAGCGCGGACCGGCGACCAACCCGCTGTTCGGCGCGTTCTTCAAGGCGACCGAGCAGGCTGGCTACCCGCGCACCGACGACGTGAACGGGTACCGCCAGGAGGGCTTCGCGAAGTTCGACCGGAACATCTCGCGGGGGCGGCGGCTCTCCGCCTCCAGGGCCTACCTGCATCCGGTGATGAACCGTCCGAACCTCACGGTGATCACCAGGGCCATGGTCACCAAGGTGCTCTTCGAGGGCAAGAAGGCCGTCGGGGTCGAGTATCACCGCGGGCACGGGGCGACCAAGCAGGTCACCGCCGCAACGGTGATCCTGAGCGGTGGCGCGATCAACTCCCCGCAGCTGCTCCAGCTCTCGGGGGTGGGCAACGCCGAGGAGCTGTCCCGGCTCGGGATAGACGTGGTGCACGACCTGCCCGGCGTCGGGGAGAACCTGCAGGACCACCTGGAGGTGTACATCCAGTACGCCTGCA
>JBDTMW010000079.1:0-8970 GCA_039934065.1 Actinomycetota bacterium
CACCTCTCGGGATGAGCACGTCCACCAGCCCGCGTGCCGTCATCAGCGCGCGGACTGCATCGCGTCCGCCCTCGTCCAGCAGCGTGATCGCGTCGGCCGGCAGGCCCTGGGCCTCCAGTGCGTCGCGCAGCACTGTCACGAGCACACCGTTGCTGGCAGTGGCGGCAGAACCTCCCCGCAGCACGACAGCGTTGCCGCTCTTGAGCGCCAGGCCGGCGGCGTCGACAGTGACGTTCGGGCGGGCCTCGTAGATCATGGCGACGACGCCCAGGGGCACCCGCAACTGTCGAATCTGCAGACCGTTGGCCAGTGTCGACCCCCGCACCACCTCGCCGACCGGATCCGGCAGCGCAGCGATGTCGCGCAGGGCCGCGGCCACCGCCTCGACCCGGGGCTGGTCAAGTCGAAGCCGGTCAATCAGCCCCTCGGCGAGACCGTCGGCTCGTCCCCGCGCAGTATCAACGTCGTTGGCCGCGATGATCTCTGCTGAGGCAGCGACGAGGGCGTCGGCCATGGCCAGGAGCGCCCGGTCCTTGTCGGCTCGCGTCAGCAGACCGAGGCGACGGCTGGCCAGCCGGGCCGCACGGGCCACAGCCTCGACATGGGCAGTGATCTCGGGATCGATCGGGTCAGCCATGGCACCAAGGTAGTCGAAAGGCCGCCCGGTCAACGTGGCAAAGGTCTCCCCCGTCGGCGTGGAACAGCTGACGTCGTGTGCCACGACCTGTGCGCCCTGGCCGAGTCAGTGCAAGTGCAGCAGGACGAGGTCGTCCCGGTGTACGACCTCACGCTCGAAGGATGGCCCAAGCTCCCGTGCGAGCTCATGCGTGGTACGGCCCAGCAGCCCCGGCAGCTCGGTCGAGTCGTAGTTGACCAGGCCTCGGGCGACGGCTCGGCCGGCCGGGTCGCACAGGTCCACGGGGTCGCCGTCGCCAAAACGACCCTCGACACTGAGAATGCCCGCCGGTAGCAACGACTTTCGTCGCTCGACGATGGCCGCCACGGCCCCGTCATCGAGTATCAGCCGTCCGCGAGCGGTCGTGGCATGCGCCAGCCAGAGCAGCCGGCTGGACCTGCGGGATCCGGTTGGCAGGAACAAGGTGCCGATGTCCTCTCCGGCCAAGGCTGCGGCGGCCTGATCGGTGGAGGTCAAGATGGTGGCGATGCCGGCAGCGGTGGCGATGCCGGCAGCCTCGACCTTGGTGACCATCCCGCCGCTGCCAACGCCTGACCCCGTGCCCCTCATCTTGACGCCCTTCAGGTCAACAGGTCCGCGCACCACGGGAATTCGCGAGCTACCTGCCTTGGTGGGCGGGCCGTCATACAGCGCATCGACGTCCGAGAGCAGCACCAGAGCGTCCGCGTGAACAAGATGCGCGACCAGTGCCGCGAGACGGTCGTTGTCGCCGAACCGGATCTCATGAGTGGCCACCGTGTCGTTCTCGTTGACCACCGGGACGACGCCAAGGTCGAGCAGCCGGTCAAGGGTGCGCCGGGCGTTGGCATAGTGCGAACGACGCGTGACGTCCTCAGCCGTGAGCAGAACCTGGCCGACCGTGAGGTCGTGCGCCCCGAACGCGAAGCTGTATGCCGCGACGAGAGCCCCCTGGCCGACACTGGCTGCGGCCTGCTGGGTGGCCAGGTCGCGCGGACGTCGTGCCAGCCCGAGCGGGGTGATGCCGGCCGCGATGGCGCCCGAGGACACCATGACGACCTCGGTGCCCTGTCTGCGTCGTGCGGCGATCACGTCGACCAACGTTGCGAGCCGGGCCGGATCCAGAGCACCCGCGGCGTCGGTCAGCGAGCTCGAGCCAACTTTGACGACGAGGCGCCGGGCGGCGCGCAGAGCGGCGCGGTGGGTCGTGGGCACCCGCGCAGTCTAGTAAGACCGGGTCAGTCGACCGGCTTATTCTCATCGTCGTCGTCGGCGGGTGTTCCGGCCGTGGCCCAGTGCCCGGCCTTGCGGTCAGCCGCGAGCTCGGCACGCGCAGCGGTCTTGGCCGCCCTGCGATCGGCGTACGTGGACCGCTTCTCCTCGCGGGTGGGGCGGTGCAGGTTGTCCAGACGCACGTCACTGCCGCGCGGTCCGGTGAGCAGCTCGGCGCCGGCAGCCATGGTGGGCTCCCAGTCGAAGACCACCGCGTTGTCGGCGGAGCCGATGACCACAGTCGCGCCGGCCACGGCACCCGCCTTGTAGAGCGCAGCCTCGACACCGGCCCTGGCCAGCCGGTCTGCGAGGTAGCCCACGGCCTCGTCGTTGGAGAAGTCGGTCTGGTCGACCCAACGCCTGGGACGGTCCCCG
Source organism: Actinomycetota bacterium (assembly GCA_039934065.1). Lineage (GTDB taxonomy): Bacteria > Actinomycetota > Actinomycetes > Actinomycetales > Dermatophilaceae > UBA4719. The sequence goes on from JBDTMW010000079.1 coordinate 2,303, forward strand.
ATCACCCGGAAGATCTCGCCATCGGCGGTGTTCTCGGTCTTGACCACGAAGCCGCTGTCGTCCACTGCCTTGGGGCGCAGGACAACACGGGGGATCTCGACCTCGCCCAGTGCCTCACGCGCCGCAGTGACGTGCCGGGCCATGGCGAAGGTGAGCTCCTTGAGACCGGTACGAGCCACCGCGGAGACGATGTAGACCTCGATGCCCCGGGCCTCGAGCTCAGGCTTGACCATCTCAGCGAGCTCACGAGCCTCGGTCACGTCGGCCTTGTTCAGCACGACGATGCGGGTGCGTTCGGCCAGCGGACGGCCGCCCAGGGTCTCATCGGCCACGTACTGCGAGAGCTCTTGCTCGATGACGTCAAAGTCACTGATCGGATCGCGGTCGGCCTCGAGCGTCGCGCAGTCGATGACATGCACCAGAACCGAACAGCGCTCGACGTGCCGCAGGAACTCCAGGCCCAGGCCCTTGCCCTCGCTCGCACCCGGGATCAGACCGGGCACGTCGGCCACGGTGAACCTCTGCTCACCGGCCATCACCACGCCGAGGTTCGGAACCAGTGTGGTGAACGGGTAGTCGGCGATCTTCGGTCGCGCGGCACTGAGCACGGCGACCAGGCTGGACTTGCCCGCTGACGGGTAGCCGATCAGGGCCACGTCGGCCAGCGACTTGAGCTCGAGGATGGCGTCGAGAACATCGCCGGTGTCGCCGAACAGGGCGAATCCGGGGGCCTTGCGAGCCCGAGAGGCCAGCGCGTGGTTGCCCAGCCCTCCGCGACCGCCTTGGGCCACCACGTAGGTCTGCCCGGTGGCGACCAGGTCTACGAGGACCTCGCCGTCCATGCTCTTGACCACGGTGCCTGCCGGAACCGGAAGGATGAGGTCACCGCCGTCGGCGCCCTGGCATTCGTCACCGCCGCCGGGCTGGCCGTTCTTGGCCTTGCGGTGAGGGCTGTGGTGATAGTCCAGCAGGGTGGTCGACTGCGGGTCGACAGCCAGGATGATGCTGCCACCACGCCCGCCGTTACCGCCGTCAGGCCCGCCGAGCGGCTTGAACTTCGCCTTGCGCACCGATGCGATGCCGGAGCCGCCGTCGCCGGCGGAACAGTGAAGGACGACTCGGTCAACGAAGTTCGCCATGGTGTCTATCTCCATCCGCGGCTGTTGGCCGGGCAGTGGTCAGGTCGAGCAAACGTACGAGGGGGTGGGCCATCCGGCCCACCCCCTCGCAACGAGGTGCATGTCACGTCAGGTTGGTGTCGACGTGAGTTTCGTATCGTGCGGTGCATACGAAGCGCGCAGCGTGTGCCGCACGATGAGTCGGTAGTTGCTGGTGTCAGGCCGATTCGGTGACGGCGACCGATTCGGTGACGGTGGCCGGCTCGATGATGTTGACCGTCTTGCGGCCACGCTTCATGCCGAACTTCACCGCGCCTGCGACCAGCGCGAAGAGCGTGTCGTCCTTGCCGCGGCCCACTCCGTCACCGGGGTGAAAGTGGGTGCCGCGCTGGCGAACGATGATCTCGCCGGCGTTGACGGCCTGGCCGCCAAAGCGCTTGACGCCGAGGTATTGGGAGTTCGAGTCGCGCCCGTTGCGCGTCGAAGATGCACCCTTTTTGTGTGCCATGTCAGTGCCTGCCTTAGGTTCTGGGGCTTGTCAGATTCGGGGACGACCGATGAGTCGAGGCTCAGGCCTCGATCGCGGTGACCTTGATCTGGGTCGAGTGTTGGCGGTGACCCTGACGCTTGCGGTAGCCGGTCTTGTTCTTGAACTTCATGATCGTGATCTTGGGGCCTTTGGTGGCCTTGACGACCTCGGCGGTGACCTTGACCTTGGCGAGCTTGCTCGCGTCGCTGGTCACGGTGGATCCATCGACCAGCAGGAGCGGGGTGAGGTCAATGCTGTCGCCCGCCTCACCTTTCACCTTGTCGATGATGAGGACGTCGCCGACGGACACCTTCTCCTGACGGCCGCCTGCGCGAACGATCGCGTACACGTTGAGCTCACTCTCTAAATCGGGGGTCGGTGACCACTGGAACCGGCACATAGTCTCTGACGAGACACGAGCACGGTGGGCGCACCGAAGGATCAGACTACGTGCTCAGGCGCCTATGAATCAAACTCGCCAGTCCGCGGGGGTCCGGCGGGCGCCACCACGCGAGCACGCTTGCGTCGGCCGCGGGGCGCGGGGGCAGCCACCTGGGGTACGTCGGACACCTGCGAGCCCGTGGCAACGTCGGCCACCTGGCCGTCATCGTCGCCCACCGGGGTGGCTTCTGCCTTCGCCGGCCGTCGGAACGACACGGGCGGCTCAGCCACGGGCGGCTCAGTCACCGGCGGCTCAGTCACGGGCTGGACGAGCTCAGAGTCGACCGGGTAGGTCGCCTGCTCGGCCTCATGGGCGACCGCGCCAGCGGGCGCCTTGGCCGAACGTGACGCCCTGCGTCGTGACTTGGGCGCCTTGGCCGGCAGATCGACCTCGACGGGGACGTCGTGAGGCAGCTCAGGGAGATCGCTGGCGCTGGCGATCTGCGCCTCAGGCTCCTCATGAGGCGTCGCGTGCAGGGCTGCTGCGTGAGCCGCGGCTGCGATCTGGGCGGGAGTGGGGCCACCTGGGGTGACCTTGGGCTCCGGGGTGACGGGCAGGTCGGTATCGCGTCCGCTCCCCCGGGTGCGACGGCCGCGAGTGCCGCGGCCGGTGCCTGAGTCGGCGCCACCGCTCTTGCCGCCACCGCCGCCGCTACTGGAGCCATCGTCGCCGGCCGGTCGGTCGATCGGTTCGGCGCTGATGATGAAGCCGCGGCCGTTGCAGTGCTCACAGGTGTCGGAGAAGACCTCGATCAGGCCGGCGCCCACGCGCTTGCGGGTCATCTGGATCAGACCCAGTGAGGTCACCTCGGCCACCTGGTGCTTGGTCCGGTCGCGTCCGAGGCATTCGAGCAGTCGACGCACGACCAGGTCGCGGTTGCTCTCAAGCACCATGTCGATGAAGTCGATGACGATGATGCCGCCGATGTCACGCAGCCTCAGCTGGCGCACGACCTCTTCGGCTGCCTCGATGTTGTTCTTGGTGACGGTCTCCTCGAGGTTGCCGCCCGAGCCGACGAACTTGCCGGTGTTGACGTCGACCACGGTCATCGCCTCGGTCCGGTCGATGACCAGCGTGCCGCCCGACGGCAGCCAGACCTTGCGGTCCATGGCCTTGGCGATCTGCTCGTCGACACGGTAGTACGTGAAGAGGTCCTTCTCGCCGGTCCACTTCTTGACCCGGTTGGCCAGATCCGGGGCCACCGTGTTGACGTAGCTGTTGACCGTCTCCCAGGCAGGTTCACCCGAGACGACCAGGCTGGCGAAGTCCTCGTTGAAGACGTCGCGGATGACCCGGACCGTGAGGTCGGACTCGCCGTGAAGCAGAGCTGGGGCGTTGGCCTTCTTGCTCTTGGCCTGGATCTCGTCCCAGATAGCCGCCAGGCGCGTCACGTCGGCGCGCAGCTCATCCTCGCTGGCGCCTTCGGCCGCCGTGCGCACGATGACACCGGCGTTCTCGGGAACGATCTCACGCAGGATCTTCTTCAGACGGGCCCGCTCGGTGTCAGGAAGCTTGCGTGAGATGCCCATCATGTTGCCGTCGGGCACGTAGACCAGGTAGCGACCTGGCAGCGAGACCTGGGAGGTCAGGCGGGCACCCTTGTGCCCGATCGGGTCCTTCGTGACCTGGACCAGGACGCCCTGGCCGGAGCTCAGCGCGTTCTCGATCTTCTTGGCCCGGTTGTTCTCCATGCCCGCGGCGTCCCAGTTGACCTCACCGGCATACAGCACGGCGTTGCGGCCCTTGCCGATGTCGACGAACGCAGCCTCCATGCTCGGCAGGACGTTCTGGATCCGGCCGAGATAGACGTTGCCGGCCATCGAGGCGTTGGTCTCGCGTGACACGTAGTGCTCGACCAGGACCCCATCCTCGAGCACGCCGATCTGGGTGCGGTCCTGCTTGTGGCGGACGACCATGACACGCTCGACGCTCTCGCGCCGGGCCAGGAACTCGGCCTCGGTGATGATGGTGCGACGACGCCCTGCCTCACGGCCTTCGCGGCGACGCTGCTTCTTGGCCTCAAGACGGGTGGAACCCTTGAGCGAGGTGACCTCGTTCCGAGGCGCGCGTGGCTCTCGGACCCGGGTGGTCGTGCTTGGCGCGTCGTCGTCCTCGCCACGACGACGGCGACGGGTACGACGGCGACTGCCGCCGCCCTCGCCTGACTCGTCATCCTCAGAGGAGGGCTGACCCGATGACTTTGCCTCAGCGTCGCCCACGTCCGCGGTCGCAGCCGCGGTGTCGTCGGTGCTGCTTGACTCGGCGGAACCGCCTTCGTCGGCGCCGCGACCCCGGCGACCCTTGCCACCCCGGCGGCGGCGACGACGTGCGCCGTCGGCACCGGAGTCGTCCGAGTCGTCAGCCTGTTCGGCGTTGCCCTGCTTCTCGGCAGCCCCCTGCTTTGCGGTGGCATCCGTGGGAGTCTGGCTATCCGATGCCGGCTCGGGCTTCGGGGCTGCGGCCGGGGACGTGGCCCGACGGCGACGAGGGGCCGCAGTGGCCTCGGGTGCCTGGAACAGCAGGCCGAAGCCAGGGATCGAGGGGACCTGGTCCGGCTTGCCCTCGGGCGTTGCCTCAACGCGGGACGGCTGAATATCTGCCGGCGCGGCTGTGTCAGTGCTCGCCGAGGCGTCAGCAGGTGCCGCGACGGCCTTCTTGGCGCTCTTGCGAGGCGCGCGCTTGGCCGCCTTGCGGGCAGGAGCCTTGGCCTCGTCGGTGCCCGCGGTCACGAAGGCGCTCACGTCTGCGGTCACCTCTGGTGTCACCGCGGGGGTGACGGCAGCCGGAGCCTGCTGAGGCGCGCTGGCCTTCTTGGTGGCCTTGCGCGGAGCCCGCTTGGCTGCCGCCTTCTTCACCGGCGCGGCCGTGTCACCGGGCGCGTCAGATACCACGTCAGTGCTGAATAGATTGTCTTTCTTGGATGCCATTTGGGGCGTCCTCCCGTCCACCCACGTGGCGAGGACCACACCCGGACCTGGTGGCCCTCATCGCCGCATGGTGCGCGGTGAGCGTCGTCTCCCCCGCGGGAAGCGGGCGGAAACGGAAGTCGTTTCCCTACATCTCGGGGGCTCGCGCTGCTTCGCGCGTCACCACCTCAGATGCCGTCGAAGTCCTGGTCGGCAGCCAGAGGATCGGCCACCGTCGCGGTTGCAGTGCGCAGCAGCCCCTGCGCCAGCCGAGTCACCAGGGGTGGTGTCGGAGGCGTGAGTGCGGCGACTGATTGCAGCGCGGTTAGAACGTCATCGGGGCGCACGGTGGGTGTGGTATGCCGTACGACCATCCTCAGTATCGCACACGTGCCGTCTGCAGACGGCCTCACGCTCAGCGACAGGACGGCGCTGCGGACATCAAAGGTCCGCGGACCGTTCTTCATCACCCGCGTGACTTCGACCCGTTCCTGGGCCAGCAGGAGCTCGGCCGCGTGCGCCACGGTTGCGGCCGGCATACCCCTGAACTCCATCACCCAGTCGCTGGCCTGGAGCCGGTCGGCGAGTGAGCCGGGGGCGGCCTCGACCACCTCGAGAACGTCCAGGCCCACCGGCAGCGCCTCATCGAGCGCAGCCCGCACCCGGTCAGGGTCGACCCGCTCGGTCACCGAGATCTCGAAGTACTCTGCCTCGCTCGCGGTCCCTGTCGGGGCGGCGTTGGCGTAGGAGATCTTCGGGTGGGGGTGGAAGCCCGCGGAGAACGCCATGGGGACAGCGGCCCGGCGAAGGGCACGCTCGAGGGCACGCTGGAAATCGCGTGTCGAGGAGAACCTCAGCCGCCCGCGCTTGGCATAACGCACCCGCAGCTTCTGGACCGCTGGAGCCGGAGGGGGACCTTCGGGAGTGCGAGCCATGGGCGCGAGGATACCGGTCGCTCACGCCCTGCCGATCCGGCAGATGGTGGCCGGTGACAGTCGCCGTCTCTCGGCGTAGCGTCGACCGATGGGCCACTTCAGCGTGAAGCGGCCCACCCGAACGGAGGTTACGAGGTGTTCATTCAGATCATTCAAGGCATCTGCCGCGATGCGGACGCCCTGCACCGGCAGATGGACATGTGGCGCCAGGAGATGGGACCAACGGCTGAGGGCTGGCTCGGCGGGACGTACGGCGTCACCGATGACAACAGGTTCATCGGCGTGGTGCGGTTCGAGTCCAAGGAGGCCGCAGCCCGCAACTCGACCCGCCCCGAGCAAGGCGCGTGGTGGGCGGAGACCGAGAAGTACTTCGACGGCGAGGTGACGTTCCACGACTGTGACGAGGCCATGATGTTCCTCGACGGCGGCTCGGACGACGCAGGGTTCGTCCAGGTCATGCAGGGCCGGGTGGAAGATCCTGAGCGGTTCCGCAGGTTCATGGAGCTGCCGATGGACATGCTGCACCAGGCCCGGCCGGAGATCATCGGCGGCTCCATTGCGATGGAACCGGACGGTCGGTTCACCGAGACGATCGCGTTCCGCAGCGAGGCCGAGGCGCGCGAGGGTGAGAGCAAGCCGATGCCCGAGGAGGCACGTCGGGCCTGGGAGGACGAGATGGCCCTGATGCAGGACGTCACCTACCTGGACCTGCGTCACCCCTGGTTCGCCAGCAAGTAG
>JBDTMW010000080.1:0-8917 GCA_039934065.1 Actinomycetota bacterium
GATCGTGCCGACGTCGCGCCAGTAGCCGTGGTCGCGATCGGTGGAGCCGGGGATCAAGTTGTCCTTGACGTCATAGACGTAGGCCACGCCCCGGCGCACGAAGTCGGGGACGATGTCGCCGCCCATGTCTCGACTGCTCCCCTCTCGTTCGGCGTCACGGGTAACGGCCTCGATGAGGACATCGGCGTCGAACACGTAGATGCCCATGGAGGCCAGAATCTCGTCGGGTGAGTCCTCGAGGCCAGTGGCGTCCGTGGGCTTCTCGAGGAAGGCCGAGATCCTGTGCGAGTCGCCCGCCTCGACCTCGATGACACCGAACTGGTCGGCCAGGGCGATGGGTTGCCGGATCGCGGCGACCGTCACGCCGGATCCGTTCTTGATGTGTTCCTCGACCATGTGGCTGAAGTCCATGCGGTATACGTGGTCGGCGCCCACCACGACGACGATGTCCGGGTTCTCGTCGTACACGAGGTTCAGGCTCTGGTAGATCGCGTCGGCGCTGCCCCGGAACCAGCTCTTGTCGATCCTTTGCTGGGCCGGCACCGGTGTCACGTAGTTGCCGAGCATCGTCGACATCCGCCAGGTCTTGCTGATGTGGCGGTCGAGGCTGTGCGACTTGTACTGGGTGAGCACGACGATCTTGAGATACCCCGAGTTCACCACGTTGCTGAGTGCGAAGTCGACCAGCCGATAGATGCCACCGAACGGCACCGCAGGTTTGGCACGGTCCGCCGTCAGGGGCAACAGTCGCTTGCCCTCGCCGCCGGCCAGCACGATTGCCAGGACCTTCGGGTCACCACCTTGCTTCCTCATGGGTTCGACCCTACGGGTGTGACCGTTTCGCGGCGACCCCCAACGGGCTAGCGTTCACACCGTGAGAGTCGACATCCTGAGCAAGGAGTACCCGCCCCAGATCTACGGTGGAGCTGGCGTTCACGTCGCTGAGCTGGTGCGTGCGCTGCGCGCCCGAGGCGATATCGATGCGCGCGTTCGCTGCTTCGGGGGGCCACGCGACGAGCCCGGCACGACCGGGTATGCCGATCTGCCGCAGCTTTCGTCGGCAAACGCGGCTCTTCAGACGCTGGGTGTCGACCTGACCATGGCGAGTGACTGCATCGGAGCCGATCTGGTCCACTCCCACACCTGGTACGCCAACATGGGCGGACATGTGGCCTCGTTGCTGGCCGGCGTGCCCCATGTCGTCTCAGCCCACAGCCTTGAGCCGATGCGTCCGTGGAAGGCCGAGCAGCTTGGTGGTGGCTATGCAGTTTCCTCGTGGGTCGAGCGGACGGCCTACGAGGCGGCGGCAGCCATCATTGCGGTGAGCGCGGGGATGAGGCTGGATGTTCTGAGCAGCTACCCGTCGGTCGACCCGTTGGCGGTCCACGTCGTGCACAACGGTATCGACTCCCAGCTGTGGCAACGGGACTCAAGTGCAGCGGCACTCGACGTGGTGCGCAGGTGCGGCGTTGACCCGGGTCGTCCCTCAGTCATGTTCGTGGGCCGGATCACCCGCCAGAAGGGGCTGCCCTACCTCTTGCGTGCGGCTGCCCAGCTTCCTCCGCAGGTGCAACTCATCCTGGTCGCCGGGGCGCCGGACACTCCCGAGATCAATGCCGAGGTGGAGGCGCTCATCGGCGAGCTACGCAATGAACGCGATGGCGTCGTGTGGGTTGCCGAGATGATGCCGAGGGCCGAGGTGATCGCATTGCTCAGCGCCGCAACGGTTTTCGCCTGCCCATCGGTCTATGAGCCACTCGGGATCGTCAACCTTGAGGCCATGGCGTGCGGGCTCCCGGTCGTGGCGACGGCGACGGGCGGTATCCCCGAGGTCGTCGTCCACGGAGAGACCGGATGGCTGGTTCCGATCGACCAGGTGACCGACGGCAGCGGGATCCCGGTCGACCCAGATCGATTCGTCTCGGACCTGGCGGCCGCTCTCAACGAGGCGCTGTCCGACCCGGTTCGCGCCCGCGCATACGGTCAGGCCGGCCGGGAGCGAGCGGTGGAGAGCTTCTCGTGGTCCTCCATCGGCGACCAGACCATGAGGGTCTACGAGTCGGTACTGGGCTGACTCGACGCGACGCCAACGATTGGCGCGTCGCGGCGGTGATGCGTGCCGGCACGGTAGAAGAGGGCCAGGACAGGGGAGAGGCTGAGCGCCCCGACCGCCAGCGCGGTCCGGACCGACCACCGTGTCCCCACCCAGCCCAACGCCGGCCCGCCGGTCCACTCGCCGGCGCTTCCCGCCAGGTTTGTGATCGAGAAGACCGTGGCCCGGACGGACGAGTCGGTGATCGACAGGTTGAGCCAGGTCCGGTAGGGGGCGTCGGCCAGCGACCGGAGGACGGAGGTCGCCCAGTAGCAGGCGATCGAAAGCCACAGCCTTCCGGACAGGGCGAAGCCCAGAGCGGCGAGGATCAGCAGCGCGTTCAAGGACAGGAGCAGCCGTGGTAGCCCCACCGGCGGCAGACGCTCCAGCCGCCTCACGAGAGGTGCGGCCACGGCGAAGGAGAGTGCCAGTCCGCCTGCCGCCAACACGCCGAACCAGACGACGTCCTCGAGACCGAACAACCTTGGAAGCCCCACGTCGACCAGCAGATGTGCCTCCCACAGCCGGTCCCACCCTTCGCTCCAGGCCCCGGTGACGAAGGCGATGGCGAGGATCAACAGCAGGATCGGGTGAGCCCACACGACCCGGCGACCGGCTCTGGCGGTCTGCAGCGCCGCGTGCACCGTCGCGCTCGTGCCGGCTTCTCGCACTGGTTTGGCGAAGCCGTTCTCCGGCATCGCCACGATGAGAACCACTCCGAGCAGACATGTGAAGCATCCGGCCACCACGAAGGGCAGCCACAGAGCGACCAACGCCAGCCCGGTGGCAAGGCCGATGCCGGCCAGTCCGGCAAGCCGCTCCACCTGAGCCCCGTGTTGGTAGGCCCGGGCAAGCCGGTCCGCGCCGACCTCGTCGGCGAGCCAGGCGTCCTCGGCGCCGCTGCGGAAGGTCCACCCAAACCCCCACAGGGCCATGGCGATCAGGACCGCAGCAGGAGAAGATGCCAGCCCTACCAACACCATGCCGATCCCGGACACCAGCGCCGCGACCACCAGCGACAGGCGTCGTGAGTACAGGTCAGCAAGCACACCCGTGGGGATCTCGCAGAGAAAGACGGCGACTTCCAGGGCAGTGCCGGCCAGGACCAGCTGGAGGGGTGACATGCCGACATCGCGAATCAGGTACACGGCGGCGGTGGTCCACGAAAGCGCACCCACGAAGCTCCAGGCGCCGGCGTAGGCGAGCCACATCGGGTGCGCGGCGAGTCGGCTCACCCCATGAGTATCGGAGCGTCCGGGATGCCGTCACAACCGGTTATCGAACCGCGCATCGACGGCCGCAAATGGCTCGTTCTGACTAAGTGGGACGCGACAGGCCGTCGCGGCCGGGGCGTAGGCCGGCGATCGACAATGCGGCCACGGTCGCGGCGGCCGCCATGGCCGTGTCTGCGGTGGCAGAGAGGTCGTTCAGGAGCTGCCGGCGTTGCTGGGTCAGGTGGCTCGTCAGCACCTGCGACTCGGCGTGGATGGTGAGGCCGAGATCGGTGGCGACACCAATCTGGGCGGAAGTCCCCATGACACGTTGGGCCCGGCGAGGCAGCCCGGCAGGCAAGCCCCAGACGCCCGCGGGGAGGTCATCCGCCAGCGACCGCAACGTCGCGTTCCACGGCTTGATGTCCAGTGCATCGATGCGGGTGGTCGCCGCCAGCAGGTCCTGTCGCAGTCGCAGCTCGATCTCGTTCAGGGACAGCGCTTCCAGGATGTGCGCCGGAACGGGGTCGCAGTCGTATGCCGTCCAGGTCACCTGGGTGCCCTGGTCACCGGCAGGGCCGAAACGCCCAATGCTCGGCACCAGCGCTGCACCGATGCTGGGCACGTAGACGCACTCGCCCGCATCCGTGGCCGCGGCGACGAACTCTGGGGAGCCACGCGGCATACCGGTGAGGTTGCCGGGGCGGGGGAGTGCCACGAGGACGGCGCGCTCACCCAGATCTCGCCAGAGCGACAGGCGGTCGACGTCGCCCTTCACATGGTCGATGTCGGGGTGTGCCCGGTCCACAACGTCCTCGACCGGCAGCTGCCCGGCATACGCGGCGGTCGCCCACAGCGCTAGTCGAACCGACACGGGGAGCACGGACACCGCTCAACTGTAGGTGGCGGTGACGGTGACGGAGGTGTCGTTGACCGGCCATTGTCGGCAGTGGATTAGGGTCAGGCAATATGAGCGACGTCCTCGAATTCGCCGGCGTCAGCGTGGTCCGCGGCAACACCACGCTGCTCGACGACATCACCTGGGAGGTCGAGGAAGGCCAGCGGTGGGTCGTGCTCGGGCCCAACGGAGCCGGCAAGACCACGCTTCTGCAGCTGGCCGCCGGCCGGATCCACCCCACGACAGGTGTGGCAGGGGTTCTGGGTGAGGTGCTGGGCGCTGTCGACGTCTTTGAGCTTCGGCCTCGAATAGGCCTTTCCAGCGCGGCCATGGCCGAGCGCCTCCCCGGCGGCGAGCTGGTCAGGGACGTCGTCGTCACCGCGTCCTATGGCATCGTGGGACGCTGGCGCGAGCGCTACGACGACCTCGACCATGCCCGTGCCGCCTCCCTGCTCGACGCACTGGGCGTTGCTCACCTGAGCGACCGAACCTTCGGAACCCTCAGCGAGGGGGAGCGGAAGCGAGTCCAGATAGCACGTGCGCTGATGTCCGATCCCGAGCTGATGCTGCTCGACGAGCCTGCCGCCGGCCTCGACCTTGGCGGCCGGGAGGACCTGGTGGCGCGTCTGGCTGCACTGGCCGCAGATGTCGAGGCCCCCGCGCTGATCCTGGTCACCCATCACGTGGAAGAGATCCCGCCTTCGTTCACCGACGTGTTGTTGATGCGAGAGGGCCGCATCGTTGCGGCAGGGCCGGTCGAGATCACGTTGACCGCCGAGAATCTTTCCCGGACGTTCGGCATGCCCCTGGTGCTTGAGCGTCATGGCGAGCGGTGGTCGGCACGGGCCACGTCGCAGGTTGTCCCGCCCGGCGGCACGCCCCCCTAAACGGGACGAAAGGCCCCCATGCACACCTTGATGACGACTACGGTAGTAATCACTACGGGAGGGAATCGTATGTCGTGGTTCAGTGACAACAGTTGGCTGGCATGGCTCGGACTGGCCCTGGCCCTGGGGGCTTTCGAGGTGGCCAGCGTCACTTTCGTCTTCCTGATGCTGGCGGGAGGCGCGTTGGCCGGGGCTGTGGTGGCTGCGGCTGGCGCCCCGTTCGCAGGTCAGGTGATCTCCGCGGTGGTGGTGGCGACGGCGCTGCTCCTGACGGTTCGACCCATCGTCCAGCGCCACTTCCTGGTGCCAGATGGCGCAGGGGGCATCGGTGCGGTCTCACACGTCGGTCGCTCGGCACTGGTGTTGCAGACCGTCACGGAGCACGACGGACGAGTCAAGCTTGGCGGTGAGACCTGGTCCGCACGTACGGGTCCCGGCTCTGCCATATGCCTGCCCGGACAAGAGGTCCAGGTAGTTTCTATCGAGGGGGCCACCGCGATCGTGAGCAGCGTCGCGGACGGTCGGGAATCGGAGTAGTCCGTGTCATCTGGAAACGCAGCTTTGTTCGTCCTGTTGCTTTTGGTGCTCTTCGCCGTCATCGTCATTGTCCGGACGGTGAAGATCGTGCCGCAGCAGGTGTCATTAATCATCGAGAGGCTCGGCAAGTTCTCACGGACCCTCGAGGGCGGCCTTCACTTCCTCGTGCCGTTCGTCGACAAGGTTCGGGCCAACGTCGACCTGCGTGAGCAGGTCGTGTCGTTCCCGCCGCAGCCGGTGATCACGTCGGACAACCTGGTGGTCAACATCGACACGGTCATCTACTACTCGGTCATCGACTCCAAGTCGGCGGTGTACGAGATCGCCAACTTCATCATGGGCATCGAGCAGCTGACCGTCACCACGTTGCGTAACGTCATCGGCTCCCTCGATCTCGAGCAGACCCTGACCAGCCGCGACCAGATCAACGCCCAGCTGCGCGGTGTTCTCGATGAGGCCACCGGCAAGTGGGGGATCAGGGTCAACCGCGTCGAGCTCAAGGCCATCGACCCGCCGCGGTCGGTGCAGGACTCGATGGAGAAGCAGATGCGCGCCGAGCGTGACCGCCGCGCCACCATCCTCACTGCCGAAGGCGTCAAGCAGTCGGCCATCCTGACCGCAGAGGGCGACAAGCAGAGCCAGATTCTTCGGGCTGAGGGATCTGCCCAGGCCCGGATCCTCGAGGCTCAGGGTCAGTCGCGCGCCATCACCCAGGTGTTCGAGGCCATCCACCGCGGGAAGCCGGACCAGAAGCTTCTCGCCTACCAGTACCTCCAGGTGCTCCCGCAGCTCGCGCGTGGCGACGCCAACAAGCTGTGGATCATCCCGAGCGAGCTGACCGAGGCCCTGAAGGGGATCGGCAGTGCGCTTGGCGGCAAGGACGCCGAGGATCCCTCGGACAAGTGGGTCGACACCGGCGAGGTGATCCCGAACGCCTTCGAGGAGACCGTCCTGGAGGATCCGGCCAAGGCGTTGGCCGAAGCCCGCGGTCAGGCGGCCGGCGCGTCCGCGGAGGCCGAAGGGCACGCCACCACGAGCAAGCGTCAGATCCCGACGTCTGGGCGGCCCGCGGCAGACTCGTTGGAGGACCAGGCATCCGCGCTTCACGACTCGGAGCTGCACACCACTGGCGACGACAAGATCTGAGCGATGAGGTCGAGCCGGGGGGCGCCCCCCGGCTCGGCACGCTCGACCGGCCACGCTCGAACAACGACGACCCGAGACACCCGGCCACTCTGCCGCGACGAGCTCGGTCGCCTAGGGTGACCGGGTGCCCTGGTATGAAGTTCTTGCGCTGCTCGCGGCAGGAATGGCCGCAGGGGCCATCAACACCATCGTCGGGTCCGGCACCCTGATCACGTTCCCCACCTTGCTGTTCTTCGGCTTCCCGCCGGTGGTCGCAAACATGTCCAACACCGTTGGCCTTGTTGCAGGTGGCCTCACGGGGATCCACGGCTACCGAGCTGAGCTGGTCGGACAGGGCAGCACCCTGCGTCGCCTGGCGCCGGCGTCACTCCTCGGCGCTGTGACCGGGGCGGTGCTTCTGCTCACGCTGCCCGAGTCCGCATTCGACGCGATCGTCCCGCTGCTGATCGCGGCCGCGCTGGCGCTGGTTGTGCTGGGACCGCGGATCCAGGCCTGGGCGGCGGCACGACATCCTGACCGTGACAGCCTCGGCCGGCATCTGGTTCTGACCGCCGGTGTCTACGCCGCAGCGGTCTACGGCGGCTACTTCGGGGCGGCGCAGGGGATCCTGATGGTGGGCATCATGAGCGTTCTTATGAGCGTCGGCCTGCAGAGGGTCAATGCGATGAAGAACGTGCTTGTCACCGTGGTAAACGCGGTGGCGGCTGTGGTCTTCGTGCTGGTGGCCTGGGAGAGGATCGACTGGACGGTGGTGGCGCTGATCGCGGTGGGCTCGCTCGCCGGGGGGTATGCAGGAGCGCGGGTCGGGCGGCGGTTGCCCCCCCAGGTGCTGCGCGTGCTGATTGTCGTCATCGGGGTCGGGGCCATCATCAAGATCGTGGTGTGGCCGTGATCGAGTCGCGCGCGGACCCGGCCGAGGATCTGCGGGCCACCTTTCCCCCTCTTCCAGAGCGAGCCGCCTGATATGCCGATCGAGATCACCGACCCGGCCGACGAACGGGTCAGCGACTACTTCTCCCTGACCGACGTCAACCTGCGCAAGAAGCTCGAACCTGCGCGCGGTCTGTATCTCGCGGAGAGCGAGAAGGTCATCAGGCGGGCGCTCGGCGCGGGACATCGTCCGCGGTCATTCCTGATGGGCGAGCGGTGGCTGACGGACCTCGCCGACCTCGTCGGGCAGGCAGAGTCCAGTGATGTTCCGGTCTACGTCGCTGAGGCGGCGGTTATCCAGGCCATGACCGGGTTCCACCTGCATCGTGGGGCCTTGGCGTCCATGCACCGGCCGGTCCTCCCGGCCCCAGAGTCGTTGCTGCAGAACGCTTCTCGCATCGCGATCTTCGAGGACATCGTCGATCACTCGAACCTGGGTGCGGCTTTCAGAAGTGCTGCAGCGCTGGGGATCGACGGGGTCCTGATCACCCAGAGCTGCGCCGACCCTTTCTACCGGCGGTCGATCCGGGTCTCGATGGGGACGGTGTTCCAGGTCCAGTGGACCCGCATACCGCAGTGGCCCAAGAGCATCGAACTGGTGCGTGAGGCTGGGTTCACGACGGCTGCTCTTGCCCTGAGTGACGACGCCATCACGCTTGACGATCTGGCGGCTCAACGTCACAGGAAGCTGGCGCTGATCATCGGCACCGAGGGAAACGGCCTTCGCCCGGCCACCCTCTCGGCGGTCGATGCCGTCGTCCGCATCCCGATGGGCGGGGGAGTGGACTCGCTCAACGTCGCGGCTGCCGCGGCCGTGGCTTTCTACGCGACTCGGCCGTAGTTTCCTCGCCGAGTGATTTCTGGTGGTGTGAGGCCGGGTCAGGCGCCGTATCTGGCTGTGATCACGCCGCGAGCCAGCGTGTGGGCGCCCATGGTGAAGGCAGCGACCGCGGCGCTGGCGGTTTCATCCAGGCCCAGGTCATCGGTGTCGAGGGCATGCACCGCGAAGAGGTATCGGTGGGCTCGGTCGCCGACGGGCGGGGCGGAGCCGTCATACCTCTTGTTTCCGAAGTCGTTGGCCACGTGAAAGCCCCCTTGGGGCGCGTTCTCAGCTGTGCCTGCGCCGACCTCCAGGCTGGAGACATCAGCAGGGATGCCGAGCAGCAACCAGTGCCAGAAGCCCGACGGGGTGGGCGCGTCAGGGTCGAAGCAGGTG
>JBDTMW010000081.1:0-8811 GCA_039934065.1 Actinomycetota bacterium
AACGGCCCCCCCTGAGTCGGAGCCCGATGAGTTGACGCCGGAGCCGGCTGTCGAGGGCGAAGTCACGCCTGCACCCGAGGTGGCTGTCGAAGCCGAGGCGGTCCCTGCACCCGAGGTGGCTGTCGAGCCTGAGGTCACGCCCGCACCCGAGCCGGTTGTCCAGGCCGAGGTCGCCCCTGCACCCGAGGTGGTCCCTGCGCCCGTTCCGAAGCCGCCGGCCATGAATGTTCCGAGCCCCGCCGCGCTGGCCGCACGGCTGCACGGGCACGCGGCGGCGAAGCAGTCTGAGCACGGTCGGGTGGATACGTCGGGCACCGTCTTCGTCCGCACCGCCGACGGTGAGCGCGAGGTGGGTTCTTACCCGGGCGCCAGCCACGCTGAGGCCTTGGCCTACTTCACCCGCAAGTACGAAGAGCTGCTGGCCTCGGCCGATCTCCTGCTGCAACGAGTCACGCATACAGAGCTATCGGCCCGAGAGGGTTCAGATGGTCTGGCCAAGCTGCGCGAGCAGACCACCGATGCCCACGTCGTCGGTGACCTTGCCGCGCTGGACGCCCGGCTTACCGAGATCACCGCTGCAGTCGGGGCCAAGAAAGCCGTTGAGGGAGCAGAACGCAGCGCGGCTCGCGAGGTGGGCAAGACCAAGCGTGAGGAACTTGTGCTCGAGGCCGAGACGATCGCCGGTCAGCCCGAGAGCAAGATCCAGTGGAAGACCAGTAGCACGCGGATGCGGGCGCTGCTGGACGAGTGGAAGGCCCTGCAGCGGACCGGCCCCAAGCTGGACCGGGAGTCCGAGACCGCCCTGTGGCACCGCTTCAGTGCAGCTCGCAACTCCTTCGACAAGGCCCGACGGGTGCACTTTGCCCTGCTCGAGGACACCCAGGCCGACGCCAAGGCAGCCAAGGAGAAGCTGGTCAAGGAGGCCGAGGCACTGGCGACGAGCAAGGACTGGGCCCCGACGGCGACAGCCTTCAAAAGGCTGATGGACCGCTGGCGCGAGGCCGGACGGACCTCGCGCACCGACGACGACGCTCTGTGGGCTCGTTTCAAGACCGCACAGGACAGCTTCTTCAATGCCAAGGACGAGCTCGTCGCGGCGGAGAACGAGGAGTTCAAGGCCAACCTCGCGGTCAAGGCGACTCTCCTGGCCGAAGCCGAGGCCCTGCTGCCGGTCACCGACGTCGAGGCCGCGAAGGCAACGCTTCGAGTCATCCAGGACAAGTGGGAACGGGCCGGCAAGGTCCCGCGTGCGGACATGGAGCGCATCGAGAAGGCCATGCGCCGAGTCGAGCAAACAGTCCGGGAGCACGACGAAAAGCGTTGGGCCAGCAGCAACCCCGAGGCAGCAGCCCGTGCACAGAGCCTGGTGGACCAGCTCGAGACGGCTGTCGAAGGCCTGCGCAAGGATCTCGCGAAAGCCGAAGCGTCCGGCAATGCCAAGAAGGTTGCTGAGGCGCGCGCAGATCTCGAAGCACGTGAACAGTGGCTGACCCAGGCTCGTGCCGGTGTCCAGGAGTTCGGCAGCTAGTCCGAGGCCGGTTGGTCGGTCGTGGTCTTGCTCGCTGCCTTGCCACCGGTGATCCGGTAGACGTCAAACACGCCGTCGATCTTGCGTACGGCCTTGATCACGTGTTCGAGGTGTCCAGGGTCACCCATCTCGAAGGTGAACCGTGACAGCGCCACGCGGTCACGCGATGTGTGCACGCTGGCCGACAAGATGTTGACGTGCTGGTCGGAGAGGATCCGGGTGACATCCGACAACAGGCGGCTACGGTCCAAGGCCTCAACCTGAAGCTGCACCAGGAACACGCTCGCTGCAGATGGGGCCCACGCCACCTCGATCAGACGGTCGGGTTGCGAGAGCAATGCCTCGGCGTTCGTGCAGTCCGAGCGGTGTACCGAGACGCCACTGCCGCGTGTCACGAAACCGATGATGGGATCGCCCGGGACCGGCGTACAGCAGCGCGCCAGCTTGACCCAGACGTCGGCCGCACCGACGACGACGACACCGGGGTCACCGCTACGCGGGCGCGGGAGTCGGGACGAGGGAGTGGTGGCTTCAGCGAGGTCCTCGCTGGCGCCCTCCTCCCCGCCGAGGGACGCAACCAGTCGGCCCACGACGTGCTGTGCTGACACGTGGCCCTCACCCACGGCGGCATACAGGCTGGCGATGTCGGGGTAACGAAGCTCGCCGGCCAGGCCGGTGAGCGTGCCATGGGTCATCAGTCGCTGGAGCGGCAGGCCCTGTTTGCGCATGGCCTTGGCGATCTCGTCCTTGCCGGCTTCAATGGCCTCTTCGCGGCGCTCCTTGGAGAACCACTGCCTGATCTTGTTGCGGGCGCGCGGGCTCTTGACGAACGTCAGCCAGTCGCGTGAGGGGCCCGCCCCCGCAGCCTTGGAGGTCAGGATCTCGACGACATCGCCGTTCTCCAGGGCACTCTCGAGCGGAACCAGCCGCCCGTTGACCCGCCCGCCGATGCAGTGGTGACCGACCTCGGTGTGGACGGCATAGGCAAAGTCCACCGACGTCGACCCGGCCGGCAGCGCCACGACTGATCCCGTGGGGGTGAAGACGTAGACCTCGCGGGCGCTGATCTCGAAACGCAGAGAGTCCAGGAACTCGCCCGGGTCGGAGGTCTCGCGTTGCCAGTCGAGAAGCTGTCGGAGCCAGGCCATGTCGTTCACCGGCCCGGCGTCACCGCCGCGGGTAACCTGGGGCTGAGCCGAGGAGTCGGTCGGGGCGTCTTCCTTGTACTTCCAGTGCGCCGCGACGCCGTACTCCGCGCGCCGGTGCATCGTGTGGGTGCGGATCTGGATCTCGACCGGCCGGCCGAGCGGGCCGATCACCGTCGTGTGCAGCGACTGGTACATGTTGAACTTGGGCATCGCGATGTAGTCCTTGAAACGCCCGGGAACGGGGTTCCAGCGCGCGTGCAGCGCCCCCAGCACGGCATAACAGTCACGCACCGAGTCGACCAGCACCCGCAGGGCCACCAGGTCATAGATCTCGTCGAAGTCGCGACCGCGCACGATCATTTTCTGGTAGACGGAGTAGTAGTGCTTGGGCCGGCCGGTCACGACCGCTTTGATCCGCGCAGCAGCCAGGTCGGCCTTGACGTACTCACGGACCCCGGTGAGGAACTCCTCCCGAGCCGGCGCGCGCTCGGCCACCAAACGCACGATCTCGTCATAGACCTTGGGGTAGAGAGTCGCGAAGGAGAGGTCCTCGAGCTCCCACTTGATGGTGTTCATGCCCAGGCGATGGGCCAGCGGTGCGTAGATCTCGAGCGTCTCACGGGCTTTTCGCTGGGCCGTCGCCTCTGAGACGTAGCGCCAGGTGCGGGCGTTGTGCAGCCGGTCCGCCAGCTTGATCACCAGGACCCGGATGTCGCGGGCCATCGCCACGACCATCTTTCGGACCGTCTCGGCCTGAGCCGCCTCGCCGTAGGTCACCTTTTCGAGCTTGGTCACTCCGTCGACGAGCATGGCGATCTCTTCGCCGAAGTCCCGGGTCAGGGACGCGAGGCTGTATGCCGTGTCTTCCACGGTGTCGTGCAGCAAGGCCGCTGCCAGCGTGTCAGGGGTCATCCCGAGCTCGGCCAGGATCGTGGCCACCGCTAGCGGATGGGTGATGTACGCGTCGCCACTCTTGCGCATCTGGCCTTCGTGGGCCTGCTCAGCGACGGCGTAGGCCCGTTCGATGATCGCCAGGTCAGCCTTCGGATGAGTGGCGCGCACGCTGCGCAGCAGGGGCTCCAGCACCGGGTTGGCCGCGGAACGACCCCCGAAACGCGCGAACCTGGCACGGACCCGCGAAGAGGTCGGGATGGCGACCGTCGGCTGTTCAGATTCGGGCGAGGACTCCTTCGGCGGTGTCTCTTGCGGTGCTGTGGCGTGGGGTGGCGTGACCGTGCTCGGGGTGTCGGCCACGACCTCCTCGCTCATAGGTGCAGTCTATGGGCCCTGGAGCGACAGCATCGCGTGGACGGCTCGGCCTGCCAGCTTGTCCCGGCCGTGCAGGAAGCCGAGCTCCAGCACCACCTCGACCGCCGCCACGGTGGCTCCCGCTCGCTCGACCAGGTCACAGGTCGCTTCGGCCGTTCCGCCGGTGGCCAGGACGTCGTCCATCACCAGGACCCGCGCTCCGGCGATGAACGCGTCCATGTGGACCTCGATCACGGCGCTGCCGTATTCGAGCTGGTATTCGGCGCTGTGTGTCAGGCCCGGCAGCTTGCCGGCCTTGCGGACCGGGACAAACCCGATGCCGAGGTCGTAGGCGACCGCGGCACCCAGAATGAACCCTCGCGCCTCGATGCCGACGATCACGTCCACCTGGCCGGCGTAGCGTCCGGAGATGTCCTGCACGACTGCCCTGAACGCGGGGCCGTCGCTGAGCAGCGGCGTGAAGTCCTTGAACGTCACGCCCGGCACGGGAAAGTCCGGGATGTCGCGAAGACGACTGGCGATGACGTCAGCGATCGGATCCGTCGATGGCACTGCCCGCGACGGCGCAGAGCTCATCAGCGCTTCGACTTCGGCGGCCGCTTGGGCTGGTTGCGCGGCCCGGACTGCACGTAGGGGTGCACCGGGCGTCCGGTAGCCGAGCTGGTGCCGCCAGCGGGGACAGCCGCCCGGTCCTGAACGTCAGGTCCTTCCGAAATGGCCTGACCGGCCGAGTCGACGGCAGATGCAGTGCTGCCTGCCTGGCGCGCCTGGGTGGCCTGGTAGCGCTCGGCCCGCTTCTTGAGCTGTTGCATCAGCGGCTCGCGCTCACGCAGGTCTGCGAGCACCGGGGTGGCGATGAAGATCGAGGAGTAGGTACCGACCGCGATGCCGACGAACAACGCCAGGCTGAGGTCGAGCAGCGTGCCCGGCCCGAGCAGGAAGAACCCGATGAAGAGGATCGACGCGACCGGTAGGAGAGCGACCACGGAGGTGTTGATGGATCGAACCAGCGTCTGGTTCACGGCCTGGTTTGCGGCTTGCGAGAACGAGAGTCGGCCACTTCCGGCTGCCAGAAGGGTGTTCTCCCGAACCTTGTCGAAGACCACGACGGTGTCGTAGAGCGAGTAGCCCAGGATGGTCAGGAACCCGATCACCGAGGCAGGCGTGACCTCGAAACCGGCCAGTGCGTAGATGCCGACGGTGATGACGAGGTCGTGTGCGAGGGCGATCAATGCCGAGAGCGACATCTTCCAGGTGCGGAAGTACAACGCAAGCACGAGGGAGACCAGCACCAGGAACCAGATGAGGGCGGTGATGGCCTTCTGGCTGACCGAGGCGCCCCAGGACGGCCCGATCGTGGAGGCCGTGATCTTGTTCTCGCTGACCTTGAACTCGCTCGCGAGGGCCGACTTCACCTTGTCGGTCAGTGTGTTGTCGAACGTCTCGGTCTGGATCCGGACCGTGTTGGTGCTGCTCAACAGGGTGACGACGACATCGGAGCCGGTGTCGAGAGTGCCGATGGCGGTCTTGCCGCGGCCCTCGAAGTTGTCGAGGTTGGTCACCGAAGAGACCCGGAACTCCGAGCCTCCGCGGAACTCCAGACCGACATTCAGGTGGCGCCCGAAAAGACCGATGCCGGCCAGGATCAGCAACACCAGCGAGACGGCATACCAGGTCTTCTGGCGACCGACGATGTCGAAGGAGCGCTTGCCGGTGTAGAGGTCGTTGCCGAAGTGGGCGAAGCTGCTCATGACAGGTTCCCTTCGGCGGCTGCGGCGCGTTGCGCGGCAATGGTGACTCGGCCGCGACCGGCATAGGTGACCGTTCTGGCTCCAAGACGTTCCGGATCGAGCCCGGACCACTTGTGACCCTCACCGAAGAACTTGGTGTTGGCCAGAATCGAGAGAAGCGGATGGGTGAACAGCATCACCACGACGATGTCGACGACGGTGGTCAGCATGAGCGTGAAGGCGAACCCGCGCACATTGCTGGCTGCCAAGACATACAGGACGACTGCCGCGAGGAAGTTGACGGCGTCCGAGATCAGGATGGTCCGTCGTGCCCGGACCCACCCGGTTTCGACAGCCGCCCGCAGTGCCCGCCCGTCGCGTACCTCGTCTCGGACGCGTTCGAAGTAGATGATGAACGAGTCGGCGGTGATACCGATCGAGACGATCAGACCCGTGACACCAGCCATGGTCAGGCGGAACCCGATGGACCAGCCGAACAGCGTGACTATCGCGTAGGTAATGGCCGCGGCGATGACCAGCGAGCTGAGGGTCACCAGTCCCAGCGCGCGGTATTGGAAGAGCGAGTAGACGATCACGAGCAGCAGGCCGATGGCGCCGGCCAGCAGACCACGCCGGAGCTGGTCGCCACCGAGCGTGGGGCTGATGTCGTCACGGGTCTCAAGCTGGAAAGACATGGGCAGGGCGCCGAACTTGATCTGGTCGGCCAGGACCTTCGCGCTTGCCGCGGTGAAGCTACCGGTGATGCTCGCGTTACCGGCGACCAGCGCCGCCAGGGTCCGGGGAGCCGAGATCACCAGGTTGTCGAGCACGATGGCGAACTGGTTGCGCGGGGGCTCCAACGAGACCAGGCGCGAGGTCACGTCGCCGAACGCCTTGGTTCCCGCGGCGTTGAAGTTCAGCCGGACCTCCCAGATGCCGGTCGAACCGCCTTGAGTCTGCTGCTGGCCGGAAACGGCGTTGCTGACCTGGTCGCCCGAGACCTCAGCCGGGCCGAGGATGTACTTTGCCTGACCATCGGTCGAGCAGGTCACCATCGGCCTTTCCGGGTCATCGACGATGGCCTCGACCTGTTTGGGACTCGCGCAGTCGAGGGCTTTGTAGGCCGCTTCGACATCGGGGGTGATCCAGGCCAGGTCGCTGGCATCCTTGGGCCCGCCAGCAGGTGATGTGGCCGGGACTGCCGGAGTGGCGGTCGCCGTGGCGCCGGGTGTGGCGGTCACTGTGGGCGCGGGAGTGGTGGCCGCTCCCAGAGCCTGCGGGAAACCGGACTTGGGGGCCGTGGTCGCTGTGTTTGTGGCCTGCGCTGACGCCGTGGCGGTCCCGGTCGGCGTCGCAGTGGCGGTCCCGGTCGGTGTCGCCGTTGACGTGGTCGTCGGTGTCGGTGTCGGTGCGGCGGAGCCCTCGACCAGGACGGCGCGGAAGCGCAGTTGCGAGGACTTCTGGAGCGAGGCGATGGTGGCCTTGTCGGGGCTGCCCGGCAGGGAGATGACGATGTTGCTCCCACCCTGGGTGGTGACCTCGGCCTCGGACACTCCAGACCCGTTCACGCGTTGACGGATGATGTCAACCGCCTTCAGGATCTGGCCTTCGTTGATCTTCTGGTTACCTACGATCTTCGGCTGAAGAATCAGCTGGGTGCCGCCTTCGAGGTCGAGGCCGAGCTTGGGGGTGCGTTGCGCCTCACCCCAGGTGCTGACGGCGGCCAGGAGACCGTAGAGGCCGAGAACGAGCACGATGAGCACTGACAGCGTGCGCAGGGGTCCACGGTTGCGCGGATTGAATGCCACGGGGATGTCCTAGTCGGTGGTGCTGGTCGTGGGAGCAAGGGGCGCGGGACCGGCAATGGCGCGGCGGTCGAAACGTACGTTGACGCCTGGGCTGACCTCGATCGTGGCGACTGCGTCGTCGAGCGCGGTGATCCGGCCAAGAACTCCGGAGGTGGTGGTGATCTCGTCGCCGACGGCGAGGCTCGACTGCATGCTCCGGACTGCAGTCTGCCGACGTCGCTGGGTGTAGAACATGTAACCGATCAGCAGCACCGGCAAGGCGAAGATCAGCAAGGTGCTGGTCCCGCTGCTGGTGGTTCCAGCCGCGACAAACGAAGACATCGGTCAGTCCTTCATGAAGAGTTGGCGGTCGCATCCGCGAAGAGGCCTGGACACGCAGGAGCACCGACCAGAGCCGGGGCATCGAGGCGAGTCTAGGCGAGTCCCCTGATGCAGACCAAAGCACCTCGCCCATGACGCCCAAACGTGATCAGAAAGGGCACGCCGGGAGCGTCGCCTCAGCTGCCGAAGCGCCCGTCCCCGTTGATGAGTGGCAAGGCCTCAGCCTGCGGCAGTCGCGCTGAGGGCGACGGCGGCACCAAACCAAGATGTCGCCAGGCCAGCGGCGCCGCTGCCCGGCCGCGCGGGGTGCGAATGATGAATCCCTCGCGGACCAGGAACGGCTCGGCGACGGTCTCGACGGTGTCTGACTCTTCACCGACCGCAACGGCGAGAGTGCTCAGGCCGACCGGGCCACCCCCGAAGCGGCGACACAGGGCCTCCAGCACTGCACGATCCAGTCGATCCAGGCCCCGATCGTCGACGTCGAACAGGGCCAGGGCGGCATGCGCGGCATCAAGATCGGCCACACCCTGCCCGTGGACCTGCGCCCAGTCGCGAACCCGCCGCAGCAGCCGGTTGGCGATGCGGGGTGTCCCCCGCGACCGACGGGCGATCTCGGTGATCGCCGACTCGGTGGCCTCGACCTTGAGCAGACCTGATGAACGCCGCAGGATCTGGACCAGGTCATCGACGGCATAGAAGTCGAGATGCCCGGTGAACCCGAACCGGTCTCGCAACGGTGCGGGCAGCAAACCTGACCGTGTGGTGGCGCCTACCACGGTGAATGGCGGCAGCTCGAGCGGAATCGCGGTCGCGCCTGGGCCCTTGCCGACGATCACATCGACCCGGAAGTCCTCCATCGCCAGGTACAGCATCTCCTCGGCGGGACGGGCCATCCGGTGGATCTCGTCGAGGAAGAGCACCTCACCCTCGGCGAGAGAGGACAGGATTGACGCCAGGTCGCCGGCGTGCTGGATCGCGGGCCCGCTGGTGATGCGGATCGGCTG
>JBDTMW010000082.1:0-8740 GCA_039934065.1 Actinomycetota bacterium
CGGGCGAGCTGTACTCCGGATGCGCGTGGTCGACATACAGGCGGGCGCCGTTGGTGAGAACGACGTTGGCCAGCGTGGGGTCCTCTTCGTCAGTCAGCTGGGCGGCATCGGCAAGATTCCGGGCAAGCTCGAACCCGCGCGCGTCGCGCAGCGGCATCTCGTCCTCGTAGTCCCAGCTGGCCCGTCCGGCGCGCGCCCCCTGCAGGGTCGCGTAGGAGTTCACCACATGCCCGGACAGCACCATCGGGTTGGCCATCGGGTCACCAGGCACCGAGATGCCGTACTCCGTCTCGATCCCCATCACCCGGCGTACGGTCATGGCGCCAGCCTAGGCGAACCTCCACGATGGGAGCGGCATGATGGGCTGATGAGAAGTCACGATGGAACCTCCACCAACCGGATGCCGCTGCGTACGAGGCTCTTCGCATCGTTGCTCGACCGGTTCGGGCGCAGTTCGATCGCGGGCCTGGACCTCGACGGCATCCGCCGGAGTCGCGCCAGTGTGCCACCGGCGGTGCCCCCGGCCACGTGGATCACGGGTCCGGTCGTAAGAGACATCAGTCGCGAGGACTCACACTTCTCCGCGCGCGACGGGCATCTGGTGCCGCTGCGCGTATACCGGCCGGCCGAGTCACGCGAAGCGCTTCCCGTTGTCGCCTTCTTCCACGGCGGTGGGTGGGTGCTGGGCAACACGCGCATGTACGACCCGTTGTGCACGTTCCTGGCCCGGGAGGTCGGGGCTGTCGTGGTCAGCGTCGACTACCGTCTGGCACCAGAACACCGTGCACCGGCGGCTGTGCACGACTGCGTCGACGCCGTCCGATGGCTTGGGGAGCACGCGGACTCGTTGGGCGGCAACGCTTCTCGGCTCGCTGTGTCTGGCGACAGCGCGGGTGGCAACCTTGCGGCGGTCGTCTGTCAGATGATCCGCGACGAAGGGGGGCCCGCGATCGCGTGCCAGGCGTTGCTGTATCCGGGCACCGACGCCACCATGAGCCAGCCATCCATCCTTGAGAACGCCGACGCCCCGATCCTCACCCGAGCCAAGATCGACGTGTTCCTCGCGCACTATCTGGGTCCGGGTGGTCTCTCGGCCGCCGACCCGCTGGTCTCACCGCTGTGGGCCACGAGCCACGAAGGGCTTCCGCCAGCTCTGGTTCAGACCGCGGATCTCGATCCGCTACGCGACGAGGGCGCGTTGTATGCCGAGCGGCTGGCTGCCGCCGGCGTCCCCGTGCGACACACCAACTATGTCGGTGTTCCCCATGGGTTCGCGAGCTTTCCGGGAGCCACGACCATCGGCCGGCAGCATCGTGCGGAGCTGGCAGCCGAGCTACGCCGCCACCTGCACCCCTGATGATCGTCCAGCGCGCATGAGCGAGATCAACATCCGGCCTGCTGAGCCAGCCGATCTGGTTGCGGTCGCTGAGATCTACGCTCATTCGGTCCGCACCGGCGTGGCAACGTTCGACGTCGAGGAACCGTCGCCTGCCTACTGGCAGGCCAAGCTCGACAGCACCGCCGTGGGTGATCATTTCTTGGTTGCGCACAGCCTCGTGGCCCGAGACGAGGATCACGTGCTCGGCTACGCGTACTCAGGGGCGTTCCGGCCCCGGCCCGCCTATGGGAGGACTCGGGAGACCTCCGTCTACATCGCCGCTGATGCCACTGGCAAAGGCCTGGGGACCCGCCTCTACTGTGCCTTGCTAGATCTGCTCCGCCGGGATCAGGTGCATCTCGTCGTTTCCGTTGTGGCACAACCGAATCCAGCCAGCAACGCCTTGCACCGCAAACTCGGCTTCACCGAGGTGGGGACGCTCGACGAGGTCGGGTTCAAGTTCGGGAACTACGTCAGCACGACGTGGTTCCAGCAGCGCCTGACCTGAGCGACCGAAGAGCCCCAGAGGTCTACGCCCGCTAGAGGTACTGGCCGGTGTTGGCGACGTTGTCGATGGATCGACCCGGCTCGGTGCCGTCCTTGCCGGTGATCAGGGTGCGGATGTAGACGATGCGCTCGCCCTTCTTGCCCGAGATACGAGCCCAGTCATCGGGGTTCGTCGTGTTGGGCAGGTCCTCGTTCTCCTTGAACTCGTCAACGCAGGAGGCCAGCAGGTGCTCGATCCGTATGCCCTTCTGTGCCGTGGTGAGGAAGTCCTTGATCGCCATCTTCTTGGCCCGATCGACGATGTTCTGGATCATCGCGCCGGAGTTGAAGTCCTTGAAGTAGAGGACCTCCTTGTCACCGTTGGCGTAGGTGACCTCAAGGAAACGGTTGGCCTCGATCTCGGAGTACATCCGCTCGACCGCTGCCTGGATCATCGCTGCGACGGTGCGCTCCGGGGAGCCATCGTGCTCGGCCAGGTCATCCTGGTGCAGCGGCAGGTCTGCGATGAGGTACTTGCTGAAGATGTCGCGGGCACCCTCGGCGTCGGGGCGCTCGATCTTGATCTTCACGTCGAGCCGGCCGGGTCGAAGGATCGCCGGGTCGATCATGTCCTCGCGGTTCGAGGCACCGATGACGATGACGTTCTCGAGACGCTCGACCCCGTCGATCTCGGAGAGCAGCTGCGGGACGATCGTGGTCTCGACGTCCGAGGAGATGCCGGAGCCACGGGTCCGGAACAACGCGTCCATCTCGTCGAAGAACACCACCACGGGTGTGCCGTCCGAGGCCTTCTCGCGGGCCCGCTGGAAGATCAGGCGGATGTGGCGCTCTGTCTCGCCGACGTACTTGTTGAGGAGCTCGGGACCCTTGATGTTGAGGAAGAAGGACTTGCCCACGGGCTTGCCCTCCTTGGCCGCGATCTTCTTGGCCAGCGAGGCCGCGACAGCCTTGGCGATCAATGTC
Organism: Actinomycetota bacterium; assembly: GCA_039934065.1. Lineage (GTDB taxonomy): Bacteria > Actinomycetota > Actinomycetes > Actinomycetales > Dermatophilaceae > UBA4719. The sequence goes on from JBDTMW010000082.1 coordinate 2,849, forward strand.
TTTCCGCAGCCGGGAGGGCCATAGAGCAGGACACCCTTGGGTGGCTTCAGCTTGTGCTCCAGGAACAGGTCGGGGTAGAGGTAGGGAAGCTCGACAGCGTCGCGGATCGCCTCGATCTGACCCGCCAGGCCCCCGATGTCGGAGTAGTCGATGTCCGGCACCTCTTCAAGGACCAGATCCTGGACCTCGGCCTTGGGGATCCGTTCGTAGACAAAACCCGAACGGGGGTCCAGCAACAGGGCGTCGCCGACCCGGATCGGCTCGCCGTCGAGGCTCTCGGCCTTGCGGCAGACGCGCTCTTCGTCGGCGTGGGCCACCACCAGAACGCGGTCGTCGTCCAGGAGCTCCTTGAGCATGACGATCTCACCGATGCGCTCGAAGCCGCAGGCCGCAACCACGTTGAGCGCCTCGTTGAGCATGACCTCACGCCCTGCGGACAGATCGCCCGGATCGACCAGTGGCGAGACAGCGACCCGCATCTTGCGACCACCGGTGAGGATATCGACCGTGGCGTCGTCGTAGGACTCGAGGATCAGACCGTAGGCCGCGGGCGGCTGCGCCAGCCGGTCGACCTCACTCTTGAGAGTGACGATCTGCTCGCGGGCTTCCTTCAGCGTCCGAACGAGGCGATCGTTCTGCGACGAGAGGGTTGTCAGCGAAGTCTGCAGCTGCACGATCCGGTTCTCGAGGTCCAGCGAACGAGCAGGCGAGTCCGCAAGGCGACGGCGAAGTGCAGCGACCTCTTTGGTCAACGCGGCCTGTTGCCGTTCAGCCTCGGCAGGGTCGATCGCCTCCACCGGCTCGACCGGGGGCTTGTCCTTATGGTGCGGTGAGTTCTCGGACATGATCTGAACCTCCTCGCGGACGCCTGTCGGCTCATGAGTAGCCGACACAGTCGACCCTAACCCGACGTTCGGCTAAGTGAGGGACGTATCAGACAACGATCGCCTCACGCGTCGGATCTTCTTCTCGGACAACGGTCGCTCCCCGACGTCCTCAGGAGACCATTCACTCGTGTCAGTCTCTACCGGCGCCTCGTTGGACCCCTTGGCGGGCCGGCGTTTGCGGAGCGGAGGGGTGACGCCGGGGGCCAGCCGCCTGGTGGTGATCAGGAAGCCTGTGTGCCCGTGCATACGGTGCTCGGGGCGGACCGCGAGCCCCTCGAGGTGCCAGCCGCGGACCAAAGACTCCCAGGCGGCGGGCTCGGTGAATCCCCCATGTTCGCGTGACGCCTCGGCGACCCGGGAGAGCTGGGTTGTCGTGGCGACGTAGCAGATCAGGACCCCGCCGGGGGCCAGTGCGTCTGCGACGACGTCCAGGCACTCCCAGGGGGCGAGCATGTCCAGCACCACCCGGTCGATGGTGCCCGGTGCAATGACAAGGGGCATGGTCTCGACCAGGTCACCGACGGTCACCTGCCACGCCGGGTGCGGGCCCCCGAAGAAGCTCTCGACGTTTCCTCGCGCGATGTCAGCGAAGTCCTCACGACGCTCGAAGGAGTGCAGGTGGCCCAGATCGCCCACGGCCCGCAGCAGGGACATGCTGAGCGCACCTGAACCGACGCCGGCCTCGACCACACGGGCGCCGGGGAAGATGTCAGCCATGATCACGATCTGGCCGGCGTCCTTGGGATAGACCACCGCCGCGCCACGAGGCATCGACAGGACGTAGTCGGCGAGCAGAGGACGGACCGCAAGGTACTCGACGCCCGCGGTGTTCTTGGCCGTGGAGCCGTCAGGCGCGCCGATGAGGTCGCTGTGGGCCAGCATCCCCCTATGGGTGTGGAACTCCTTGCCGGGCTCAAGGGTGATGGTGTGCAGCCGACCCTTGGGATCGGTCAGCTGAACTCGCTCGCCCTCGACGAACGGTCCGCGACGCAGGTGGGCGCCAGTGGCGCTGCGTGGCTCTTCCGTCGAGTGACCGGACGGCTGTGCATTGCTCTGATCCGGGTGTTCCGGGGTGCCCTGGCTCATGGCGCCAAAGTCTAGGTGCGGGGACCAGACCCTCGTGACAGCGCGGCCTCGAGATCACCGACGAGGACGATGCCGCAGATCCGCCCGTCCGGACCGCGCACCGGCACAGCGCCGATCCCGAGGCGTTGCATCACCATCACCACGGGTGCGATCGACTGGTCCGGGGTGGCCTGGACGACCCAGCCGTCCGGCTGCTGACGCATCACGCTGGTGACCAGAACGGCCCCCAGGGACTGCTCGGGGATGGCGCCCAGCGCCGCGTCGTCCACCAGCCCGATTGCGTTGCGCCGCTCGTCCTCGACGACGACGACCGCGCCGCCAGGCGCACTCGCGCGCAGGTACGCCGCCTGGGCGGCACTCGCGCGTGCAGGCAGGGTCTCGGCGCGGCGCCATACCGAGTCAATGCGTATGCCGGCCAGCAGGCGGCCACCGCGCCCTGCCCGGATCGCATTGGTGGCACCGACCCACAGGAAGCTGCCGATGAAGAACGCCCAGACCAGGTTGAACAGATCCGGAGGCTGGCCGTTCAGCAGCGGCCACCCCACGAAGGCGAGGACGACGAGCAGGGTCACTGCCCGCCCGCACCAGCCGGCAGCGATGAGGCCGCTCTCACGGCTGCCGGTGATCCGCCATACGAGGGAGTCAACGAGGAATCCGCCGTCCAGCGGCAGCCCCGGCAAGAGGTTGAACGCGGCGACGAAGCCGTTGGTGTAGACCATCGCACCGACCAGCAGAGAGGTGATGTCACCTGTGATCTGAGGCAGGGCGAGCCAGCCCAGGAGCGCCAGGAGCGCGTTGGCGGCAGGACCGGCAATGGCCACGAGCGCACTCGCTCCGGGTCGCGTGTTCGCTGAGTCGTAGGCCGTGTGTCCGCCCCAGAGGTCAGCCACGACCCGGTTCACGCTGTATCCCGCACGGGTGGCCACGACGGCGTGGGCGGCTTCGTGGGCCAGCACCGAGACCAGCAGCAGGACTGCATAGGCGGCGGCCACCGCGTAGGCACCGAAGCCCAGGTCCGGGCGGCTGCTCGCGACCCCAGGGCCGAACATGGCCACGATGATCACCGCGATGATCGGCCACGAGCGACCGATGTAGACGGGCACGCCGCCGATGGTTGCCAGACGTAGGCCAGGCGAACGCGTCGAGTCCTCGGCACCGGCAGGCATGGTCCGACCTTATGTCAGTGGGCAGGAGGTCAGCGCCCGTCGCCCCGCGCCGCGGGTCTGCGAACAACTTGTCGGTGCGTCCGCCTACAGTGCCTTGCATGGTTGCCGCACTGTCCCCGAGCCGGGCTTCTGACTTCATGCAGTGTCCCCTGCTCTATCGCTTCCGGGTGATCGACAAGCTTCCCTCGGCGCCCAGCGCGGCCGCAGCACGCGGCACGCTGGTGCACTCGGTGCTGGAGCGGCTGTTCGACCTCCCGGCTGACGGCCGCACGATCGAGGCAGCCGCCGCCTTGGTCGGGCCGCAGTGGCAGGCACTTCTGGACGGCGAGCCAGAGTTGGCAGACCTGGTGGACGGGTCGGACGCCGCCGCGCTGTCAGCCTGGTTCGGTGACGCCGTCGCGCTGATCGAGAAGTGGTTCACCCTCGAGGACCCGACCAGGCTCGAGCCGGCCGAGCGCGAGCTCTACGTCGAGGTCGACATGGACGGGCTGACGCTTCGTGGTTACGTCGACCGGCTCGATCTCACGCCCACCGGGGAGATGCGCGTGGTCGACTACAAGACCGGTCGAGCACCCTTGGCGCAGTTTGAGGGCAAGGCGTTGTTCCAGATGAAGTTCTATGCGTTGGTGCTGTGGAAGCTGCGTGGCCAGATTCCGCGGATGCTGCAGCTGGTCTATCTCGGCGGCGACTGCCAGATCGTGCGCTACTCCCCCGACGAGAGTGAGCTGCGGGCTGTCGAACGCAAGCTCAAGGCCTTGTGGAAGGCTATCGAGAGCGCCGCACAGAGCGGCGACTGGCAGCCCAGCAAGTCCAAGCTCTGCGACTGGTGCGACCACCGCGCCCTGTGTCCGGCATGGGGCGGCACTCCCCCTCCGCTGCCAGAACACGCCTCGATCTTGGCTCTTGACCCACACGCGTCGGCGGCACTCATGCCGGCCCTTGACTAGGTTTGTGGCATGACTGCTTTCACCGTTGGGCCACCCCTGCCCGAGGACGCTGCGCGCTGGCGGGAGCTGTACCGCGGCTATGCAGACTTCTACCAGGAGCCGGTCACCGACGACCAGCTTGATCTGGTCTGGTCCTGGATCCTTGAACCCGGCCACGACGTCAAGGCACTGCTGGTCCGGGATGCGACCGGCAACGCAGTCGGCCTGGCTCACTACCGGCCGTACTTCCGGCCGCTGGCCGCTGCGGTGGCCGGCCATCTCGACGACCTGTTCGTGGAGCCGGCCGCACGCGGCACCGGTGCGGTTGACGCCCTGCTCGATGGCCTGAGGCAGATCGCTCGCCAGCGTGGTTGGAGCAAGATCCGGTGGGTCACCGCTGACGACAACCACCGTGCGCGCAGCAAGTACGACCAGGTGGCCGAGCGCACGATGTGGGTCATCTACGACATGCCCGTCTCACCTCAGTGACCCGTCGCCCAGGACCGCCATCCCATCATCAATGTCAGACCCCGTGTCTAGACTGGACATATGTTCGAACAGGTCGAGACTCAGGACCCTACCGGGTTCCTGGTTGCAGTGACCGAACAGCTGGCCAAGCTCCCCTCACAGCTCTGGCGGACCGGCAACGAGGGGTTCGCTGAGATCGCGGCGGCGATGGATGCACTGGCGGTTCAGCTGGACTGCGCGCGGGTCGGGTTGGTCGACGAAGCCCAGACCCGCGGGGTGGTGGACCAGTCGCCCAGCGCGTCGGCTGCTGACTGGCTGATGGCGCACAGCTTCCACCTCGAGCCCGCTGACGCCCTCCGGGCAGTGGACCTGGCCCGGTTGTGCCGTCTACCCAAGAACCAGGTCCTGGCCGCCGCGGTCGCCGGGGGCACCGTGACCGTCCGTAAGGCGATGACCGCGCTACGCCAGCTCGCCCTGGTCGAACACAACCTCGACCCCGCCAAACGAGAAGAAGCCCTCGCGTCGCTGACCCAGATGGCCCAGACCGGGTACGACCGCCACGTTGTCGCGGTCGGGCGGTCCCTGATGGCCCTGGTCGGGGCCGACCGGTCCCTGGAACGCAACGAGAACATACTGGCCGCCCTGAGCTCACTGAGACTGTCACCCCTGGACAACGGCATGATCCGGGTGTCCGGCCAGCTCGACCCCGAAGCCGGCGCCGTGCTGACCTCGGCCCTGGACCCGCTCAGTGCCCCCAACCCGTGTGAGGCCAACGGCGGCCGTGACCCCCGCCCGGCCGACCGTCGCCGAGCCGAAGCCCTGATCGAGGTATGCCGGCGCGCCGCCGCCGCCGGAGGGTCCGCACCGGCCACCACCAAAGCCCAGATCATGGTCACCATCGAGTACGACCGCCTCGCCGACCCGCTCAGAGGTGGTGGAACCACCCTGAGCGGGCAGGTCTTAGCACCCGAAACCATCCGCAGACTCGCCTGCGACGCCTCCATCATCCCCATGGTCCTAGGTTCCCAAAGCCAACCCCTGGACGTCGGCCGGACCAAGAGGTTGGTCACCCCTGCCCTGCTGGCCGCGTTATGGGTCCGGGACAAAGCCTGTACCTTCCCCGGCTGTGGGCGGCCGCCTCAATGGTGCGACGCGCATCACGTCAAACACTGGCTCGACGGCGGGGCAACATCCTTACTGAATCTCGCCCTGTTGTGCGCCTATCACCACACGTATGCCCATCAACGCGGCCTGACCGCTGCCGTCACCGCCCACGACGTCACCTGGCAAACCTGACTGCTCCTTCCTTCAGCTCCCGATGTAGTACCCGTCGGCCACCTTCAGCGCCTCGTCCAGGAT
>JBDTMW010000083.1:0-8686 GCA_039934065.1 Actinomycetota bacterium
TGGCGTGGAGCCCGCGGGTGAACGGGAACTCCCCCGGCCAGCCGATCCGCTCAAATCCCGGGTATGCGGCCGCGACCTCTTCGTCAGAGCCGGAAGGACCGTAGACGGGGTCGACCTCCACACCCGACAGCGTCGTGAAGTCCGCGGTGCGCACCAGGCCCTTGGCGAGGGCGGCGTCATACCGCTGCTGCCACCGCTCCTGGCCGGACGTCGGGGGGTCGGTGGGCTGCGTGCTCTCCGTGGTCTCCGTATTCATGGCGACAATTTACTAGGACGTCCTACTAAATGTCACGGGTTATCACACACTGGCTGATCTGAGGGTTGCCCCACACCCCGTTCAGCCGCTGAAGTCGCCGGCCGCGATGCGCACCTTGCGGAGCAGGGCAAAAAGCTGCTCGTGCTCGGCCTCGGTCAGCGCGTCGAGGCTGAACCCGGTGGCCACCAGATCCTTGGTCGCCGCCTCCATGACCTCACGCCCCTGGGTCGTGATCGTCGCCAGCATTCCGCGGCCGTCGTCCGGGTTGGGGGCCCGCTCCACCATGCCCTGGGCCGCCAGTCGCTGAATGATGTTGGTGACGCTGGTGGGGTGGACCATCAGCCGCCGCCCGATCTTGCTCATCGGCAGACGCCCTTCACGGCTGAACGCCAGCAGGACCAAGGCCTCGTATCGCGCGAACGTCAGTCCGTGTCGACCGACCGTTGCGTCGAAGTCGCCGAGAAGCAGCTGCTGCACGCGCAGGATCGAGGTTGCCGAGGCCATGGCGACGGGCTGGGATCGCGTCCCCCACCGAGAACGCCAGATGTCGGCGGCACGTCGGATCGGGTCAAACGGGAGCGCAACGGGTTTGGCCACCGGCCCAAGGTAGCGGGTTGTGAGTGGCAGGCCGGCCCGATCCAGGTCTGCAAGGCAGGTTTGTGTCACCGCGGGCGGTTTCAGATCGCGCTGTCGGTGCAACAAGTCAGCTAAACGTTCCGGACCATTCGTATCTCGGGAACGCCCGTGCCTTCGTGGGCCTTGGTCGCGCCCTCGATTCCGAAGCCGTAGCGACGGTAGAACGCTTGCGCGCGGGTGTTCTCCCTGACCACCCACAAGGTCGCAGGGCGCCCCGCGATGACCGCGGTGATGAGCTCACCCGCGACACCGGTGCCGTGATGGTGCGTCGCCACGTTGATCGAATAGAGCTCCCAGGCTGTGGGAGCGTCGGGATCACGAGTGACGCCAGCTGCGGCGAGGCCGACCATCGTCCCCGACTCGTCGACGGCCGCGGCCACCTTGGACTCGGGTTCGTCGACCTCCAGTCGTATCGTCCAGGGCCCTGCGTTCAGCTTGTCAGCCTTCCTGGCGGCCAAGGACCTGCTCCAGGCGCTCCACCTTGGCGGTGAGCTCCCCCTCGAAGCCCGGGCGGATGTCGGCCTTGAGGACGAGGCTGACCCGCGGGCCGAACTCTCCGACGGCCTCGCAGGCACGGCGCACGACGTCCATGCACTCATCCCAGCTGCCCTCGACCGTGGTGAACATCGAGTCCGTCCGGTTGGGAAGACCCGAGTCCCGCACGATCCTGACGGCCGCCGCGACGGCCTCGCTGACAGAACCCGTGGAGCCGTCGGAACCGGACGGGGCGACCGAAAAGGCAATAAGCATGCTCAGGAGCCTAGGCCCTAGGGTCAGGTAGGTGGTTTGGCGTCCCCTGAGGAACTTCGACTGGAACTCGCGTTCCTGCGGGCTGCACGGTCATGCCACCTATGCCCCCACCGAGCCTGCCCTCGCCGCCAGGTTGCAGGCGACAACCCCTTCGGGACACGCGTGGCGCTGTCTCCGCTGCGGCGCCTACGTCCTGGGACCACCGCAGGGTTCGGGACATGCCGATGACGCTCCGATCGTGTTGCGCGGCAGGGCTCTTCGCGACACCTTCATCCTGCGGTTCCTGGCGCTCGAGCGCGGGATCCGAGGTCTCCTGCTTGTCGCGCTGGCATACGGCGTGTGGCGCTTCGACGGATCCCGTAGCGCGTTGAAGAATGTCTTCGACTCCTACCTGCCGGCGCTCTCACCGCTGGCCAACCGCCTTGGCATCGACCTCAACGAGACCGGCCCGGTACACCTGATCCAGCAGGCGTTCGTCGCCAAACACTCCACGCTCTTGCTGGTCGCGTTCGGTGTTCTGGCCTACGGCGCGCTCGAGCTGGTGGAAGCGTTCGGGCTGTGGTTCAAGAAGCGCTGGGGCGAGTATGTCGCGGTCGTGGGGACCTCAGCCTTCGTCCCGCTGGAGATCCACGAGATCATCGCCAAAGTCACCTATCTGCGCGTCGGCGCGCTGGTCATCAACCTGTTCGCCATCGCCTATCTGCTGTGGACCAAGCGGCTCTTCGGCCTCCGCGGCGGTCATGCGGCATTCGAGGCAGAGCGCCACAGCGAGTCCCTGCTGGAGGTCGAGCGATCCGCCAGCCGCGAGGCGCCGCCCGATCACAGCTCGAAAAGCAGGTGACGACGGGCGTTCGCCGATGCCATCGTGGAGGCATGGATATCCGTCAGGTGAACGTCTTCGACGACGCCGAGCTCGAGCGTTTCCACGAGGTCACGGAGCGCGCGGAGGCGTTTGAACGTCCTCACCACAGCAGCTGGTCGCTCGACGAGGCGAAGCTGGAGTTCCGCCGGCAGGACCCCACCGAGCGGGCCGAGGCGTGGGCGGCCTACGACGAGGGGACCCTGGTCGGTGGGGTTTCGTTGTGGTTCCCGCTGCTGGACAACCTCACCAAGTGCTGGGGCGCTGTGGGCGTGGACCCGGACCATCGGTGTCGGGGGGTTGGCGCGGCGCTGGTCGCCCACATCGTGACGCGACTCGCACAGGAGGGTCGCACCACGATGGTGACCGAGTCCGCCTACCCGTTTGACCGCCGGGAGGACCATCCCTATCGCCGGTTCGCCGAGGCCAACGGGTTCACCGTCGCCATCGACGAGATCCGCCGCATCCTTCCGTTGCCTGTCGACCCGGCGCTATTGCAAACACTCGCGATCGAGGCTGCACCGCACCACACGGAATACCGGATCGAGTCGTTCGTCAACGACCTGCCCGATGAGCTGCTTGCGTCCTACTGCGTCCTGCACAACCAGCTCGGCGTCGACGCACCGACGGGTGACCTGGACTTCGAGCCCGAGTCGATGACCCCGCAGCTGTGGCTCGAGCGCCAGGCGGAGGAGAAGGAGCTGGGTCGCACCAGGTTCTCAACGGTCGCGCTCGACGGGACAGACAAAGTGGTCGCCTACACCGACCTCATTCTGCCGCCAGACCCGAGCCCCGACGTCTGGCAGTGGGGAACGCTCGTTCACCGGGACCATCGTGGCCACCGGCTGGGTATGGGGGTCAAGGTCCGCAACCTCCAGCGGCTTGACGCCGCGGACTCGGGCCGCACCCGTGTCCTGACCTCCAACGCAGAGACGAACCAACAGATGGTGGACATCAACGTGAGGCTCGGCTTCGAGGCCATCGAGGTCTGTCCGATGTTTGAGCTGCGGATCGACCATCCCGTCAGCACGCCGACCGAGCATCGCGCTCAGGTCAGCGCGTCGACCACCTGATCGGCGGCGGCATAGGGGTCGGAGCTGCCGTCGACCACCTGGGCAGCCAGCTCGTCCACTCCCTGCCCCTGTCGCAGGTCACCGATGCGAGCACGCAACGCCTGTATGGCGATCGCCTCGATCTCGTCGACCGCCCGGCGCACGCGGCGGTCACGCAGCGTCCCGGAGGCCTCCATCCAGGCGAAGTGGTCGTCAACAGCGGTCATCACCTCAGCGATGCCGTCGCCGCGCGCGGCGACGGCTTTCAGGACCGGAGGACGCCAGGCGTTGGGCTCAATGCGGTCCCCCAGGCTGATCATGTGCCGGATGTCGCGAACGGTCGCGTCAGCCCCCTCGCGGTCCGCCTTGTTGACGACGAAGACATCGCCGATCTCCAGGATTCCGGCCTTGGCGGCCTGAATGCCGTCGCCCATCCCCGGAGCCAGAAGCACCATGGTCGTATCGGCCAGACCAGCCACCTCGACCTCGCTCTGACCCACCCCCACCGTCTCGACGAGCACGACCTCACATCCAGCGGCGTCCAGGACCCGTAGCGCCTGAGGGGTTGTCCAGGACAGGCCACCGAGGTGACCACGGCTGGCCATGGAGCGGATGTAAACGTCGGGATCCAGCGCGTGGTCCTGCATCCGGATCCGGTCACCCAGCAACGCGCCACCGGAGAAGGGAGATGAGGGGTCGACGGCGAGGATGCCGACCCTCTTGCCCCGGGCGCGCAGGACACCGACCAGCGCGCTGGTCAGGGTGGACTTGCCCACACCTGGGCTCCCGGTGATGCCAATGATGTGTGCTCGACCTGTGTGCGGCGCCAGGGCGGCCATCACCTCGCGTAGCGCAGGGTGCGCGTCCTCGACCAGCGAGATCAGCCGGGCAACGGCGCGTGGCGCACCTGCCCTGGCCGCCTCCACCAGGGCAGGGACATCAACGGATCGCTCTGCCATCAGCGGACGACCGGTGCGGCGGTCGGCAAGAAGGATGCCGGCCGCGTCACTGTTGCGGTCGCGGTTCCGGTCACTGCTTGGGAACGCGCACGATCAGCGCGTCGCCCTGGCCGCCACCACCGCATAGAGCGGCTGCACCCACGCCACCACCGCGTCGCTGGAGCTCCAAGGCGAGGTGCAACGTGATGCGGGCGCCCGACATACCGACTGGGTGTCCGATCGCGATCGCGCCGCCGTTGACGTTGACCTTGCCGGCGTCGATGCCGAGCTTCTTGGTGGATGCGAGCCCCACCGCAGCGAACGCTTCGTTGATCTCGACCAGGTCGAGGTCGGCGGGTGTGATGCCCTCCTTCGCGCAAGCCTTGGCAATCGCCTCCGCGGGCTGGCTCTGCAGCGTGGAGTCCGGACCGGCGACGACCCCGTGAGCGCCGATCTCGGCGAGCCAGGACAGGCCTAGCTCTTCGGCCTTGGCCTTGCTCATCACCACGACCGCGGCGGCTCCGTCGGAGATCTGTGATGCCGAGCCAGCCGTGATGGTGCCGTCCTTGCTGAACGCAGGACGGAGCCCGGCCAGACTGTCGGCGGTCGTGCTCGGGCGGATGCCCTCGTCGGCCTTGAACAGGATCGGGTCGCCCTTGCGCTGGGGAATCGACACCGCGACGACCTCGTCGTCATACAGCCCGTCCTTCCAGGCGCGCGCAGCCAGCTGGTGGCTGCGGGCCGAGAACTCATCCTGCTCGGCTCGGGTGCACTGAACGTCGCCGACATTGCCGGCTTCGGTCAACAGACCCATGCCCTGGTCGGTGAACGAGTCCCACAGCCCGTCGCAGTCCATGTGATCGCGCATCGTCACGTTGCCGTACTTGAAGCCCTCACGGCTCTTGTCCAGCAGGTGCGGAGCGTTGGTCATCGACTCCTGACCGCCCGCCACGATGATCTCGAACTCGCCGGCCCTGATCAGCTGGTCCGCGAGGGCGATCGCGTCAATGCCCGACAGACAGACCTTGTTGATGGTCAGGGCAGGAACGGTCATCGGGATTCCGGCCTTGACCGCCGCCTGACGTGCGGGGATCTGCCCGGCGCCGGCCGTCAGCACCTGCCCCATGATCACGTAGTCCACCTGGTCGCCGCTCACACCTGCCTTCTCCAAAGCCCCCTTGATGGCCATGCCACCGAGGTCTGCCCCCGAGAAGTCCTTCAGGGAGCCGAGAAAGCGACCCAGCGGGGTACGCGCTCCGGCGACGATCACGGACACAGGACGTTCGCTCATGGCAGTTCCTCCAACAACGGATGTGAGTGATGGGCGGGCTGAACAAGCTTGGGACAACCTGGCTTCACCGTAACTCTAGCGGCGGCGGGCGGCGGGCGGACCATGGCGACCGACACATCAACGGCCCCTGCCCGACCCGGCGGAGGGCAGTTGTCCCGGACGCCTAGTCTGGTTGATATGACTGAACAGCTAGCCGACCTTTTCACCGCGATCGACCACGTCGGCGTGGCCGTGAGCGACATCGATGCGGCAATCGCCTTCTACCGCGACACGTATGGCATGACCCTTGTCCACCAGGAGACCAATGAGGAGCAGGGTGTCCACGAGGCGATGATGGCCGTCGGTACGTCCGGCTCCTTCGTCCAGCTGCTCGCGCCCATCTCGCCCGAGTCGACGATCGCCAAGTTCCTCGATCGTTCGGGCCCCGGGGTCCAGCAGGTGGCCTACCGGGTCGCCAACCTCGACGCCGTGTCCCGGACGTTGCGGGAGCGTGGCATGCGTCTCCTGTATGACGGCGCGCGCCGAGGCACCTCGAACAGCCGGGTCAACTTCATCCACCCGAAGGACGCCGGCGGCATCCTGGTCGAGCTGGTCGAGCCAGCAGCCGAGCACTGAGGGCCGCTCTGGGTCGGAGATACAGGGGGTCTTTCCCCTCGTCTCCGACTTGTCTCACCCGGCGGTGAGACAAGTCACCGTGCGGGGAAGTCTCATCCCCTTCCCCTGTCGGCCTACCCGCAAGTAGTTTCAGCCCAGACGCCCGGCCCTGACTTGCCCTACCGTTTCTGAGGAGTCCAACGATGCAGGCCATTCTCGACGCGATCCTGTCAGGTGACCGATCGCCGGATACCTTTGCCGCACTTGAGATCCCGGCGAGGTACCGCGCCGTCACGGTGCACAAGGACGAGGTCGACATGTTCGCCGGGATGGCCAGCCGCGACAAGGACCCGCGCAGGAGCCTGCACGTCGAGGAGGTCGACGTCCCAGAGCTGGGCCCGGGCGAGGCGATCGTGGCGGTGATGGCCAGCGCCATCAACTACAACACGGTGTGGACCTCCATCTTCGAGCCGGTGTCGACCTTCGGCTTCCTCGAGCGCTATGGCCGGGTCTCGCCACTGACCAAGAAGCACGACCTGCCGTACCACGTGGTCGGCTCCGACCTGTGTGGCGTCGTGCTGAGGACGGGCCCCGGTGTCAACGCCTGGAAGCCCGGAGACGAGGTGGTGGCGCACTGTCTGTCCGTCGAGCTTGAGCATGCCGACGGTCACAACGACACGATGCTGGACCCCGAGCAGCGGATCTGGGGTTTCGAGACCAACTTCGGCGGTCTGGCGGACCTCGCCCTGGTCAAGACCAACCAGCTGATGCCCAAGGCCAAGCACCTCACCTGGGAGGAGGCTGCCTCGCCGGGGCTGGTCAACAGCACGGCATACCGGCAGCTGGTCTCGCGCAATGGCGCAGGGATGAAGCTCGGCGACGTCGTCCTGATCTGGGGCGCCAGCGGCGGACTGGGCTCGTATGCGACGCAGATGGCGCTTGCGTCTGGCGCCACCCCGATCTGTGTGGTCTCCAGCCCGGACAAGGCCGAGCTCTGCCACAGGATGGGCGCCGACCTGGTCATCGACCGTAGCCACGAGACCGGCGAGGGCTATCGGTTCTGGAAGGACGAGAAGACCCAGGACCCGAGAGAGTGGAAGCGCTTCGGCGCCAAGATCCGCGAGCTCACCGGCGGCAAGGACCCCGACATCGTCTTCGAGCACCCTGGACGTGAGACCTTTGGTGCCAGCGTCTTCGTCACGCGCAAGGGCGGCACCATCGTGACCTGTGCCTCGACCTCAGGGTTCATGCACGAGTACGACAACCGTTACCTGTGGATGAGCCTCAAACGAATCGTCGGCTCGCACTTCGCCAACTATCGCGAGGCATGGGAGGCCAACGACCTGATCAACCGTGGGCTCATCCACCCGACTCTGAGCAAGACCTACTCCCTGGACGACGTCGGACAGGCTGCGTACGACGTCCACCGCAACCTGCACCAGGGCAAGGTCGGCGTCCTCGCCCTTGCCCCGCGGCCCGGACTCGGCGTCACCGACCTGGAAAAAAGGGAAGTTTACCTACCCGCGATCAACCGGTTTAGCGACACGTGATATAGGGCATTGCGTCCAAAGCCTGAGATAGACGCCGTTTAGTCTTTCGGAGATTTGATCTGTAGCCTATGATCGCGCGGTCTCCAAGATCAGGGGCCTCGCTTCAGGTGGACAAAGACGTCTATCTGGGGCATTTCACGAGACGAGTGAAGGGGCCGCACGATGGCCAGCACAGTCCTGGAGACACCTGACATCAGGGAGACACCTGACGAGGGAATGCGGTTCGGCCATCCTCGTGGCCTTTCGACGCTCTTCTTCACCGAGGTCTGGGAACGGTTCAGCTACTACGGCATGAGAGCGCTCCTCGTGCTCTTCATGACCGCCGCGATCACGGGCACCAATGCCGGCCTGGGGCTGGATGTACGGACCTCGACCGCCATCTACGGCCTCTACACATCCATGGTCTACCTGCTCGCCCTGCCCGGCGGCTGGGTCGCCGACAAGCTCTGGGGTCAGCAACGCGCGGTCTTCGTCGGCGGCTGCATCATTGCCGTGGGGCACTTCACCCTCGCCGCTCCGCTGATCGGACTGCCGGTCCTGCCCACCTTCTTCCTTGGGTTGTTCTTCATCATCGTCGGCACCGGGCTGCTCAAGCCGAACGTCTCCAGCATCGTCGGCCAGCTGTACGACGTGCGGGCACGCGTCCTGGGTACGCAGAACCCGAACAGTGCCGACACGAAGACTCTCGGCGCCAAGCGGGACGCGGGCTTCTCGATCTTCTACATGGGCATCAACATGGGCGCGATCATGGGCCCGTTCA
>JBDTMW010000084.1:0-8670 GCA_039934065.1 Actinomycetota bacterium
GAGGCGCTGCTGCGAGTGGCCGAGGGCCTTCGACCGCCCGGGTCTTCGGTCCACCTGGGACTGGGGACCGCAGGCGACCGGACCGACGAGATCCTGCAGGGGCTCGGCGAGCTGGCCGGTCGCAGGGCCGACCGGGTGTCGGCAGTGCACAAGATGGCCTACCTGCGCGGACGCCAGACTGAGGACCTTGAGGCGCAGCTACGGATCGGCCTGGCACGGGTCGGGGTGGCCGAAATCGACTCGTACCCCTCAGAGCTGGAAGGTTTGCAGGCGCTGGTGGCGACGGCCGACGAGGGCGACGTCCTCGCGGTCATGGTCCATGCCGACCGGACCGTGCTCGACAGGTGGCTGATGGAGAACGGCGCCACCGTCGACTCCCCGAGAGACATCCGGCTCAAGGTGATTGCCGCACGCGGAGAGCACGAAGCTGAGGTGGCGATCGCCGAGCTGCGGGCCAACCCCGATGCGAAGGTGCGGATCACCGGAGCCCAGGCGTTGGCCGACACGCACCCGCTAGATCCGAGACTGCTCTTCGAGCTGGCCAGCGCGTTTGACAGCTCGGGTGACTTTCCACAGGCAATTACCCTGTATGACAAGGCAATTGGTGCCGGGCTGCGAGAACCTCACCGGCATCAGGCGAGGATCCAACAGGCGTCGTGCTACCGCAGCATCGGTGACCTCGCCGCAGCGCGCCGGATTCTGGATGAGCTGTCGGAGATGCGGCCCGGCAGTGCCGCCGTGGCCGCGTTCCGGGCGCTGACCATGCTCGACCAGGGCGAGGCGCCGGCCGCCGTGGCGGATCTGATCAACGTCCTGCTCTCCCACTCCGGCGACGCCGATGACGAGGCCTACCGCGCCTCGCTCCACCTCATCGCCGAGGCGCTCCGATGAGTGACGCCCTGACCATCCGCTCGGCGACGATTCGGGACGCGGCTCGGGTCGCCGAGATTCACCTGACCTCGCGACGCACAGCCATGCCCTGGCTGGCCCAGCCGCATACCGACGACGAGACGAGGTCCTGGTTCAGCGACGTCCTCCTACCTCGCGGAACGGTGATCGTCGCAGAGACCCACGGAGCCGTGGTCGGGTACGCCAACCCGACCGATGGATGGCTGCATGCGCTGTATGTCGCACCCTCGGCCCAGGGCACCGGCGTCGGTTCGGCACTGTTCCAGCGTTCAACTTCGTCGCAGCCCGGCGGGTTTGACCTTTGGGTCTTCCAACGGAACACTCGCGCGCTGGACTTCTACGCGCGACACCGCTGTGTCGAGGTCCGTCGAACGGAGGGCGCCGACAACGAAGAGCACGAGCCAGACGTGCTGTTGCGCTGGCCGCCCGCGGACCGGCCCCAGAAGGCGTGATCCCCAGCTCGCGATACGTTGCAGCACTCCAGGGACCGACCAGGAAGTCAGGTAATGGACAAAGTCGTCAACAGCCCGGCCGAAGCGGTCGCCGGGATCGTCAACGGATCGTCGCTGGCGGTGGGTGGATTCGGAGTGTGTGGTGTCCCCAACGTGCTGATCGGCGAGCTTCATCGCAACGGTGTCACTGATCTCGAGGTGGTCTCCAACAACTGCGGCATGGACGACTGGGGGTTGGGGATCCTGTTGAAGGACAAACGGATCCGCAAGGTGATCGCCTCCTACCTGGGTGGGAACAAGGAGTTCGAGCGTCAGTTCCTCACCGGAGAGCTGGAGGTCGAGCTCACGCCGCAGGGGTCATTGGCCGAGAAGCTGCGGGCGGCGGGGGCCGGCATACCTGCCTTCTTCACTGCCACAGGGGTGGGCACCCAGGTCGCGGACGGCGGTGTGCCGTGGCGTTACGCGCCCGACGGGTCGATCGCCAAGGCGTCGCCCCCCAAGGAGACCCGCGAGATGAACTGGCACGGTACGAGGCAGACCTTCGTGATGGAGCACGCGCTCAGCACCGACTTCGCGCTGGTGCGGGCCTGGAAGGGCGACCGGCACGGCAACCTGGTGTTCCGCCTGTCCGCGCGCAACATCAACCCGTTGGCTGCGATGGCAGGGCGGATCACGATCGCCGAGGTCGAGCACCTGGTCGAGCCTGGAGAGATCGACCCCGACGCGGTCCACCTCCCGGGAATCTACGTCCAGCGGGTCCTTCGGCTGACGCCCGAACAGGCCAGGGACAAACGCATTGAACGCCGAACGGTCCAGCCCAAGCCCATCCCTGACACCACCCGTCCGACTCGCTGACCGGAGGAGGACGGCGGCCACGGCATCGGGCCGTGACTGCGCCGAGATGACTTCCAGGGATCAGGCCTCGATGACCCCAGCCGCCTCGTCAGAGGCCTGAGACGCCTGGTCTCCGGAGGCCTGGGCCGCGTCCTGCATCTCCTGCGGGTCCATGTCCGGGTCTCCTGCCGTGTCGCCGCTGTGAGCCCCAGCCTGCGCATGGTGCGTGATGGTCTCGAGCTCGCCGAGAACGGTCGCATGCTTGTCGACGCACAGGACGACGAGATCGCCAGGGTTGGCCCGAGCCATGCAGTGGCGTACCGCAGCCAGCTCCTCCAGCACGATCTCGACCTGGCGACAGCGAGTGCCGCCCTCAGCCATCCGGGCACGCACCCCTTCGGCCACGAGCTCTGCGGTGACGCCGGGTGCACGTCCTCGGAGCCGGTCGTCCTCGCGCACGACGATGACGTCGAAGTGGTCAGCCGCAATGGCGCCCAGCTCGCGGATGTCGTCGTCCCTGCGGTCTCCTGCGGCGCCGACCATGCCGATCCGAGAAGCCTTGCCCAGCTCGGCCTGACCGGCCTTCTGCGCGGAGTACAGCTCGACGAAGTCACCCAGCATGCGCATTCCCGGAGGGTTGTGGCAGTAGTCGACCACGACCTCGATGTTGTTGACGTCGAGCAGGTTCATCCGCCCAGGGGAGAGGTAGTAGGACGTGGTGAAGGTGCGCAGGCCCTGCCGGATGTCATGGAGCGGGGCACCCGCCGCGAAGGCAGCGCCAGCTGCCGCCATGGCGTTGGCGACGTTCATCCTGGCGGCCCCGCCGAACGTGGAAGGCAACAGGTGGGTCCAGGCCAGCTGCATGCTGCGTCGGCCGTGCCGGATGACGATCATGTCGCCCTTGTCCGTGGGCTCGAGCACGATCGCGCGCCCACCTCGGCGGCAACGCTCTTCGATGAAGTCGCGGACCTTGGTGCCCGGAGGCTGCAGCGAGAACCAGACGATGCTGCCGGAGCAACGACGGCCCATGGCACGGACCAGGTCGTCGTCGGCGTTGAGCACGGCAAAGCCGTCACGCGGAACGGCTTCAACGACAACGGCTTTGACGTCAGCGAGCTGTTTCAGGGTGTCGATCCCTCGCATTCCGAGGTGGTCCGGAGCGACATTGGTCACGACGGCGACGTCGTTTCGGTCATAGCCCAGCCCCTCGCGCAGGATGCCGCCTCTGGCGACCTCCATGACGGCGAAGTCGACGCGGGGGTTCATCAGCACCATCCGGGCGGACTTCGGGCCGGAGGCGTCGGACTTGATGACCAGGCGTTCGTCGATGACCACCCCGTCGGTCGACGTCATGCCGACCTTGCGACCCAGGCCCTTGAAGATGTGCGCGATCATCCGAGCAGTGGTGGTCTTGCCGTTGGTGCCGGTCACCGCAATGATCGGCACCCGCGAGGGAGCACCCGGCGGGAACAACAGGTCGATCACCGGCTTGGCGATGTACTGCGGCTCGCCGACGGTCGGGTGTGTGTGCATCCGGAAGCCCGGGGCCGCGTTGACCTCGCAGATGGCGCCACCGGTCTCACGCACGGGGGAGGCGATGTCGGGGCAGATGAAGTCGATGCCGGCGACATCGAGGCCGATCATCCGCGCGGCTTCCTCGGCGATCTCGACGTTGTCGGGGTGCGCGTCGAAGGTGCGGTCCACCGAGATACCACCGGTGGACATGTTGCCGGTCAGGGCGAGCTTGACCATCGTGCCCTCGGCGGCGACACTTTCGAGCTCAAACCCTTGTTTGGCAAGCAGATCCATCGCTGCCGCATCGATCTTGATCTTGGTCAGGACCTTCTCGTGGCCCACGCCCCGCCGGGGGTCGGAGTTGGTGATCTCAAGGAGCTCGGCGACCGTGTGCTTGCCGTCCCCTGTCACGTGTGCGGGCACTCGTTCGGCGATGGCCTGCATCTTGCCGCCCACGATGAGGCATCGGTAGTCGCGTCCGATCAGGAGTGACTCCACGATGCAGATCCCTCGGCGCGACTCGGCTTCGGCCACCACCCAGGCGGCACGAACAGCCTCGGCATCGGTGAGGTTCAGGCACACACCACGGCCGTGGTTGCCATCCAGCGGCTTGACCACGCACGGATAACCGATCCTGTCGGCAGCAGCCACAGCTGCCTCGACGCTTCGGACCGCTTCACTGCGCGGGACCGGCAGCCCGGCTGAGGCCAACAGCCTGCCGGTCAGCTCCTTGTCGCTGGCTATGTCGACGGCCAGCGCGCCGGTCATTGATGTCATGGTTGCCCGGATGCGCTGGGCATGGACGCCCTGGCCGAGCTGGATCAGCGAGTGCTCATTCAACCGGATCCACGGAATGTCGCGTGAGACGGCCTCCTCCAGGATCGCTGAGGTTGAGGGGCCGAACGCGGTGCGCTCGGCCCGGCTCAGGAACAGCTCTAGCTCAGCGTCGAAGTCGAAGTCCGGCTCAGGCTGGACCAGATGGTTGACCAGTCGTACGGCGAGCTTGCCGGCAGCCACGCCGACCCGCTCGTCGATGAAGCCGTAGACGACGTTGTAGACCCCTCGCTTGCCCGTGACCTGGCGAGTCTTGCCCCTGCGCAGGTCGTGGCCGGCCTCCTTCTGCAGCTGCAGCGAGACGTGCTCTGCCACGTGCCCCATCCAGGTGCCCTCGCGCAGTCGCTCGACGAATCCGCCCGGAACGCCCCGGGAGCAGGTATGGGCTGACAATCCGGGCAAGAGGGTGAGTAGCTGGTCGGTGAAGCCGTCGATGGTGTTGGTCGGGTAGTCCTCGAGGCTGCCCAGGTCGACGACCAGATGAACGGCCTGCTCGTAGGACCAGATGTTGGGCCCGCGGTAGACACGCGACTCGACGATGGCCAGGTCCGGTGAGGCAGGTCCGGTGGGTGTCGGGCTTTCGGTGGCCATGTGCTGCTCCTCAGTGGGTACCGCTTGGTGTACTCCTGCCGGTGTCTCCGGACTCTTCGGCAGCTCCGTCGTCAGCCGAGCCGCCACGCGCCTTGGCCGCGGCCTTGACGATCGCATCTGGGTGCTTCTCCACGAAACCGGTCAGCGCTGCCGTCTGCAGGTCAAACGTGGCGCCGGCCGGCAGTGAGTGGACCACCGCGCCGGAAACCAGCAGGGGGGCCAGCCGGCTGGCTTCGGAGATATCAGTGACAGCTGATCGGCCGTCGACGATGAAGATGGCGCCGGAGCCCAAGACTGTCAGCATACGGCCGTCGCTGATCTGCGCAGCGGTGTCCTCGTCGATGCCCATCCCGAGGAGGTCCGGGGATCCGGCCACCTGCGACATCAGGCGGCCGTAGCGGGATCGCTGGTCGAAGTGCTGGTCCACGATCACGCCCGGCAGCAGGCCCAGCCCGGAGGTGAGCCGGCCCGCACGCTGGCGGGGAGTCACCCCGTCAGCTCCCAGGGAGATCATGAACCTGCTCATGACCGAGGCACCCGCAGACGTGCCGGCAACGACTGCGCCGCGCTGGTGCGCCCTCGAGATCGCTTCGGCGAGAGGCGTACCGACCAACAGCTGGGCGAGCTTGAGCTGGTTGCCGCCGGTCATGAACACGCCGGTGGCGTTGTCGACCGCCTGTACCAGTGCATCCTCCGCGGCAGCCGATCGCGAGGGTGGGTCGACGGCAACGACCTCAGGTGCGCCAAACCGGCTGAAGATGGCCGTGTAGGTCTTGATGGCCTCGGCGGGGAGGGACGAGGCCGTCGGGATGACCACGATCCTGGCCTTGCTACCACCCGCCAGCCGGACAAAGCGGCGCAGGAGAGTTGAGCGCCCCACCTTGTCCTCTGCCCCGCCGATGATGAGCAGTGACGTGTGCACGACGCGGACCATGGCGACAGCCTAGGAGTCAGATGGCGGGCAGCTGCGGAGCCGGGGTCGGCGTGCCGTCCGCTTCGTCCGCATCCTCGATCTCCTCGCGGGAGATTCCCAGGAGATAGAGAACAGCGTCCAGGTAGGGCACGTTCACGGCGGCGTCGGCCTGCTCGCGCACCATCGGCTTGGCGTTGAACGCGATCCCGAGACCGGCGACCGCCAGCATGTCCAGGTCGTTGGCACCGTCTCCGATTGCCACCGTCCGGGACAGGGGGAGGTGTTCCTCTGCCGCGAAACGACGTAAGGCATTGGCTTTTCCCTGGCGGTCCACGATCTCGCCCACCAGGCCACCGGTGAGGAAGCCGTCGCGCACCTCGAGCTGGTTGGCGTGCGCATAGTCGATGCCCAGCTCTTCGGCCAGCGGCCCGACGACCTCGATGAAACCGCCCGAGACCACGGCCACCGTGAAGCCGAGGCGTTTCAGGGTGCGGACCAGGGTGCGTGCGCCAGCCGTGAGCCGGATGTCGGCCCGCACCTCGTCCAGGACGCCCACCGGAAGCCCGGCGAGGGTGGCCACCCGAGCGCGCAGGCTCTCGGCGAAGTCAAGCTCACCACGCATGGCGGCGGACGTGACGGCAGCGACCTCGGACTCACGGTCCGCCCGAGCCGCCAGGAGCTCGATCACCTCGTCCTGGATCAGGGTGGAGTCCACATCCATGACGACCAGTCGGCGACCGCGCCGGGCCAGCCCGGCAGGGGCGACCGCGATATCGACGCCCCTGACGGCCGCTTCCAGCGAGAGCTCGGTGCGCAGAACCGCGAGATCAGCCCCGGAGATGTCGAACTCCACGGTGGTGACCGGATAGCGCGACAGCCGCCGGATCCGGTCGATGTTGGCCCCGTGCGCCGCGATGCGTGTGGTGACTGCGGCAACGGCGCTGGCCAGGAGCGGTGAGCCGATGACGACCACAGCCGCCCGCCCCCCTCTGCGTGGAGCGTTGTCCCCGCTGCCGGACTCAACCGTGACCTGCATGCCCAACGATGTGGCAACGCTCGAGACGACTCCGCGCAGGCGACCGTCCTGCGGTCCGGCAGAGAGCAACAGGGCCAAGGTCAGATGTCCGCGGACGACCACCTGCTCGAGATCGAGGACCTCGGCCCCGACGTCTGCGATGGCATCAAAGAGCGTGCTGGTGACGCCGGGTCGGTCGTCGCCGGAGACGGTGACAAGCAGGGTCTGAGTTGCGGGATCGGTCACGCAGCAAGGCTATCCACGCCTCCCCAAGCGGGAGAACCGGTCTCGGCATCCGACCTGGCCGATGGCAGGTCTCGCTACATCTGGTTGCGCTGGTCCCGCCAGGCGACCAGGTCCCGTACGGGGCCGAGGTCGTATCCCGGCCCTTCCAGCCCAATGGTGAACAGCCGCGTGCCCACGGCATACAGGCTCTCGGCGCTGGTTGCCGGGTCCTTGGCTGACACACCGGCGGAGCGTTCGATCTCCAGCGGGTCCCGCCCCACCTTCAAGCACCACTCGTCGAGCACGTTGTGCTTGTGGGCAACCGTCGCGGGGCTGCCGAAGCCGTGCCAGATGTCAGCGTGTTCGGCCACGATCCGCAGGGTCTTTTGCTCGCCCCCGCCACCGATCAGCACCGGGATGTCGCGAGTCGGCGCCGGGTTCAGCTTGGCCAGGCGGCTCTTGATCAATGGCAGGTCCCGGTCGAGTGCGTCGAGCCGTCCGCCTGCGGTGCCGAACTCATACCCGTACCCGTCGTAGTCCTTCTCGAACCAGCCGGACCCGATGCCGAGGATCAGCCGTCCGTCGCTGATGTGGTCGACCGTGCGCGCCATGTCGGCCAGCAGCTGTGGGTTTCGGTAGGAGTTGCAGGTGACCAGAGCGCCGATCTCGACCTGCTCGGTGGCCTCGGCGAACGCCCCCAACATGGTCCAGCACTCGAAGTGCCTTCCTTCAGGCTCGCCGCTCAACGGATAGAAGTGATCCCAGTTGAAGACGATGTCGACACCGATCTCCTCGGCCTCCGCACACGCGCGCCGGATGTCGCTGTATGCCGTGTGCTGGGGTTGTAGCTGCACGCCCACTCTCGCCGGACGAGGGTCAGGTGCGGTCATGGGTGGATCTCCTGGCTCTTCCCGACCACTGTGATTCCTGATTCGGTCACGAGGAAGCCGCGATCCAGGTCGTCTTGGCGGTTGACACCGATACTGACGCCTGGGGGGACGATGACGTTCTTGTCGATGATGGCGCGATGGATCCGGGCGTTTCGGCCGACCTGGACGAAGTCGAGCAGGACGCTGTCGGTGATCTTGGCGTAGCTGTGGATCTGAACACCGGGGGAGAGCACCGAGTGGGAGACGTGTCCGCCGCTGACCACCACACCGGGGGAAACAGCGGAGTCGATGGCCTCGCCGACCCTGCCCTTGGACCCGAAGACAAACTTGGCCGGCGGGTAGTTGCCGTGGTCGGTGTAGATCGGCCACTCGTAGTTGTAGAGGTTGAACTCGGGAGTGACGGCGATGAGGTCCATCTGAGCGTCGTAGTAGGAGTCGATCGTGCCGACGTCGCGCCAGTAGCCGTGGTCGCGATCGGTGGAGCCGGGGATC
>JBDTMW010000085.1:0-8625 GCA_039934065.1 Actinomycetota bacterium
ACGCCGGCCGCCACTGCCCCCGATGCCTTGAGATAGACGCCTAATGTCCCCATTGGTCGCCCTTCGGCCAGAATGTACCCCGACACAATGGTCGAGCCGTCCTAGCGTGAACCCTCGCTGTCGAGAACGTCAAGGACAATCCTCCCCATTCCTTTCGGGTAGCGCGATTTTGTCATTTGTTTGTCACCAATGGATTCCTCATCCGGGCTCTCCTGTGGACTGCTCTGTTAGCCTTCGTCTGTGGGGAATTGGTTGAGTTTCCTGGGCGCCTGGACTTTCGACCCAGCCGTCGATGCCTTGTTAGCCACGGCGGCCGGCTTCTATGCCTGGGGCGCACGAACAGTGAACTCCCGCCACCCGGACACACCTTGGCCAGGTCACAAGACTTGGTGTTTCCAGTCAGGAACCGTCCTGCTCTGGGTCAGCCTGCAAGGCCCGCCCGGCGCATTCGACGACACCTTCTTCTGGGCCCACATGGTTCAGCACATCATGCTGGTCATGATCTGCGCGCCCCTGCTGCTGCTCGGAGCCCCCATACTGCTTGTCCTTCGGGTGAGCCCGCCACGGTTTCGTCGCCGCTGGCTGGTGCCCCTGGTGCGGAGCCGTGCTGCTCATGTCCTCACCGGCCCGACGGCGACGTGGCTGCTGCTGGCGCTGGTCATCGTCGGGACACATTTCTCCCCGTTCTACGAGCTCACCCTCGAGCACCCGAACCTGCATCGCTTCGTGGAGCACCCGCTATACCTAGGTGCGGCCCTGCTCTACTTCTATCCGCTGCTACCGGGAAACCTCGCAGCCAGCAGAGTCTCACCGGCGATCCGGATGGTGTCCCTGACCTTGATGATGGTGCCCGAGACTATGACCGGCTTCTTCATCTATGCCACCACGTTCGTGATGTACCCCTTCTACGCCACGGTGTATCGGCCCTTCGGACCAGGACCACTAACCGACCAGCAGCTGGGTGGTGCGCTGATGTGGGCGGGCAGCATGGCGATCGATGCAGTGTGGATAGCACTGGCTGCCCATGAGTGGCTGCTGAGTGAGTCACGCAAGGGTCGACGCCTGGACGCGATCCACGTCCGGGAGCTAGGAGCCCAGTCCCATGCCTGACGAGGTCCAAGTCCCGGCTGGGCGAGAGGCCGCCCCCGGGCCGTCAGCTTCGCCCCGCGAGCGCCGGCGTGAGCGATGGTCCTCACTGGTTCGGCTGCACATACCCCTTCTCCTGGGGGTGTCGGGATGCCTACTCGCTGGGAGGTTCGAGCTTTCTCGTGCGCTGGCCGGCCGGCAGGTGGCTTGGGTCTATGCCTTCGAATGGCCCTTCTATGCCATCTTGGGCACCGCAATCTGGTGGCGGCTGTTGCACGACCGCCGGCCGTCGAGCCTCGCACCGGGCTCCCCACCGGCTGAGGATCTGCCCGACCCCGGACTCGTTGCGTGGCAGCAGTACCTTGCCAACCTGCAGGCCGCTGACCCACCGGGCGGCCCACCGGACACCGCGGGTCAGCGCCAGGCGGCAGGCACCAGACTCTCGAGAGCGACCACGAGAAAGAACAAGCTGAGATAGCTGATCGACAGGTGGAAGAGCCGGCCGGACTGAGCGGGCTGCCCTTGGCGGGCCCTGCGTCGCAGTCCGTAAGCCTCTCGCAGGAACACCGCCCCCAACGCCGCCGCGACCAGCGCGAACAGCGGACCCGTCCGGGCTACCGGCCACAACACCAAAGTGGTGGCAACCATGGCCCAGGAGTACGCGATGATCTTCGTCGTGACCACCTCTTCGGTCGCCACGACTGGCAGCATCGGAACCCGCGCCGCCGCGTAGTCCCCCTTGAACTGCATCGCCAGCGCCCAGAAGTGCGGCGGTGTCCAAAAGAACACCACCATGAACAGCACCACGGGGGGCCAGTCCATTCGGCCGGTCACCGCCACCCAGCCAATCAGCACCGGCATGCAGCCTGCGGCCCCTCCCCAGACGATGTTCTGGGAGGTGCGGCGTTTGAGCAGCCTTGTGTAAACCAACACGTAGAAAGCAATCGCGGCTGCTGCGAGGGCCGCGCTGAGCGCATTGGTCATGAAGTACAACGACAGCAGGGACAACCCGCCGAGCACGAAGCCGAAGACAAATGCGCTCCGGGGGCTGACCAGGGAATGGTTGAGCGGGCGATTTCTGGTCCGCATCATGATCGCGTCGATATCGCGGTCGTAGTAGCAGTTCAGCGCATTCGCGCTTCCGGCTGCCAACGTTCCCCCGAGCAGGGTCGCGGCCAACAGACCTGCCGACGGTAACCCTCGCGCCGCCAGCATCATGGCCGGCACGGTCGTGACCAAGAGAAGCTCGATGATACGTGGCTTTGTCAAAGCCACGTATGCCCTCACCACTGACACGAAATGTGGTGAATTGCGATCAATTTCAACACGGCGATTCGCGATATCAACCATTACACTCCAATCCCTGCGAGGATTCTCGCAGAGCGAGCGGTCTTTGCACACTGATCACTGTTCGTGAGTGAACCTGAACCGACGACTGGGATTCTCTGCTGACGAAGGCTCAGTGCCCATCTAGTCATCCAGCGACCCAGTATCAGAAAGGCCCGTGATGCAGGGAGCCTCACCATCTGGCTCTCGTGTCCGAATGGCCACAGTCGCCGTCGCAGCACTACTGTCCGCAGCCTGTGCCGGCAACGTCACGTCCTCGACGGGTGACGTCACTCGAACGGCCGAGTCCCCCGGCGTCAGTCGCATCGCCATCAGTGATCGACAGCCAGCCCCACAGCTGAGCGGTACGACCCTGAAGGGCTCGCAGTTCGCGCTGGACGACGTCGCAGGCAACGTCGTGGTCCTCAACGTCTGGGCGTCGTGGTGCGAACCATGCCGGACGGAGTCCCCGGTGCTCGCCGACCTGGAACGACAGATGGCGGCGGGGAACGTGCGCTTTGTGGGGATCGACGAGACGGACAGCACGAGCGCAGCCATCCGTTTCGTCGCCTCGACAGGCGCAACATACCCACAGCTCGTCGACTCCGACGGGAACCTCCTGGGGCAGCTTCTCCTGCTTCCCCAGAAAGGGATTCCCAGCACGCTGATCCTCGATCGGCACGGTCGGATGGCGGCCCGGGTGATCGGACCGGTAACAGGAGTGGAGATCCAGGCCCTGGTCAGTGAGCTGCTGCACGAGAACTAGCCCGATAGCGCGAACTGGTCAGACACGTTCGCCGGGTCGAGCTGACGCTAGCCAACCCGCCGTCCCATGACGTAGCAGAGGGCGGCTGTCACGTCCCCAGCAGCCCAGGCCCGATGCGTCTCCCGACTGCGCGACGGTCATGGGCAAGCTCGCAGGAACCGTCACCGCGGACATCACCAGCGACAGGGGCGAGTCCCCTACCACTACTGAGCAGGCAGCGCCCCGACGTCCGTCAGGTCCCGTGCTGAGGGCTCACACGGAGGCGGCGAGAACTGCCCGTCGGCATGAAGGGCAACGCGTGGCGAGCCCGGCTGGCAGCAACGTCAGGTGAGCGGCGGTGGGTAGAGCAGGGACGATCTCACCGCAGTCAGGGCAGGTCGCCGCGGTCACTCGGGCGATCGGGATGCAGCCGTGGGCCAGCAGGTCGAGGTCGACGCCCATGACAACGTCCAGCACGCCCTCCGGGCACGCCTCGGCACACACTCCGCACCCGGTGCAGGCCGAAGGGTCCAGGACAAGATCTGTGCTGCCCGTGCCCGCGCTCAGGGTCAGTGCGCGCGTGGGGCAGTCCCGCGCGCAGATACCGCACGCCGTGCACCCCTCGGCCGCTCGCAGGACGCCGAGGGGTGAGCCCTGCGCCTCGATTACCCGAGGACGCAGGTGCTGGTCCTGCCCCGCGCCAGCCGTGGCCGCCCGAAGTACGCCAACAGCCCACGCCGCAGCCCGGGCCGGCGTCTCGAGAGCGTCCGGTGCGGGCATCAGGTCCGTGCCGGTCCCCTGGACCAGGGCGGTGAGCCCGTCGGCAGCCAGGACGGCACGCCGTAACCTCGGTGCCGCTGCGGGCAGCACTCCTACTCTTCGGGCTGCGTCCGCATCTCCGAGCGCCGTGAGCAGACGCCTGGTGAAGCTCAGTTCCTTCGTGAGGGAGCCCCGGTCCATGCATCGCTTGCACGGCAGGACCTGCACGGAGGGCGCGCCGGCCGCCAAAGCAGCCATATGCCAGGCACCTCCCACCCCGCCGAGACAGGGCAGCTCCAGAACCAGCCATCCGGGGAGGCCCTCTCGCTCGCCCAGATGATGCAACGGTTCGGCAGCGCTCCGGCAGGAGATGACCAAAGAGGGCGCCGTCGAACCGTCAGCACCGGTCAACAGCGCACGCATCTGCTGGGCAAGGGGACCGGGATCATGCCCGTCGAGGCTCAGCGCCCCCGAAGGACAGACGTCGAGACATGCGGAGCAGGCCTCGCAGCGACTGGCGTCCAGCGTGGGCGGGGCGCCGGGAATGCCATCCCGGGGCTGCAGCGCGCCCGCTGGGCATGCAGAGACGCAGCGGCCGCACCGTGGCGTCCCCAGGCACGCACGTGGATCGACGGCGACCACAGGTACCCACGTTGTCGCGCGGCCGCGCAGCAGGCCACGTCGGGTCAGCGAGACCCCGACCGAGCGGCGGACAGCCTGCGCTGTGCCGGACCCGTCGAGCGAGGCAACACCGGCCCGCACCATCCGCACGGCGTAGGTCGCACGCTCGGCACGGCTGCGCCCCGCCCGCAAGATGTCGAGCGCCACCACGC
Source organism: Actinomycetota bacterium (assembly GCA_039934065.1). GTDB lineage: Bacteria > Actinomycetota > Actinomycetes > Actinomycetales > Dermatophilaceae > UBA4719. The sequence continues at coordinate 4,750 of JBDTMW010000085.1, forward strand.
GGACCCCGAGCGGAAGCAGCCCGCCGGCCTCTCCCCACATGCGAAGCTCGGCGATCGGTGGCCGCTCGAACTCCGCCGTGACGACGACGGCACTGCTGGCGCCCGACGACTTGACTGCCCCGGTGAGGAGCTCGGGGTGGCGGGTGAGCCCGGGCACCAGGGTCGTCTGGCAGCCTCCGAGACCCCGCAGCGCTTCGAATAGGGCGTCCTGGTCGATCCCGACGCTGGATACGTCCGGATCGACCAGGATGGCGGTATGGCCGCGATCGCCCCTCATGACTTCGTCTAGAGCGCAGGTCCGACGAGCACCGGCACGGCGGCCAGCAGCACCAGGTAGCGCAGTGCGAGCCCACCTGCGAGCACGCCTGCCTCACCTGCGAGGGCCAGTCGTGGACTCTGCCCGCGCCTTGCCGACTCGACGACGAACGCCAGTACTGGGCCGACCAGCCCAGCCATGACCACGACGACCCAGAAGACAGGTGCAAGGGATCCGGAGACCAGCATCTGGACCGAGGCGCTCCCGGCCTGAGAACCTGAGCCGACCGCGAGCCAGGCAAGGAGCACTCCGAGCTCCACCACGACCATGCCGATGTGGATACGACTCCACGGATGCAGGTCGAGCTCGATCCGTTGGCGACGCGCCTTGACGTGGCCGACCACGACCGCGGCGGACAACCCGGTCGACAGTGCTGAGACGAGGAACAGCAGCGGCAGCAGCCAGCTGCTCAGCAGTGGGAAGCTCGGCGGCACCGACAGCAGCACGCCCGTGTAGACGGCAGTGGACAGCGCGAGCACTCCCGCCGCCACCTTCAGCGCGCCCTGGGCTTTCACACAGACCCGCCGCACCGGCGCGACGTACCGCTCCCAGCGGGGGGCCAGAGTGCCGGTGACGGAGAGGGCGTGCAACAGCGCGACGGGGATGAACAGCGTCAGGATCCATGTGCCCCAGGTCATCGGCGACTGCCAGTTGAGGTAGAGGTACACCAGCCGCCAAGGCTCGCGGCGCCCCATTCCGAGATCGAGCACGAGCAGCGCAGTCCCAAAGGCCACGGCAGGCCCGGCCAACGTCGCCCCGGCTCGCTCGATCGTTGTGAAGCGCGAGCCGGAACGGGACGCGACCAGACTTGTCAGCGTCGCTCCAGCCCCCAGCCCACCGAGGAAGAGATACCAAGCGATCTGCCAACCCCACACCATGCTGGTCACTTCCCAACGACGTAGTAGACGGACGGCTTAGTGCCGAGCTCAGCGTGTAGCGGTTTGGCCTCACCCGATCGGATCCGGGCGGCGGCCTCGTTCTTCGGGTCAGCCAGGTCGGCGAGGGCCAGGGCACGGCCGACGCAGGTCTGCACGCACGCGGGCTCCAGACCCGCGTCCAGCCGGTCGACGCACAGGTCGCACTTGTCGGGCACGCCCCGCTCCTCGTCGAAGTACCGGGCGCCGTAGGGGCACGCGACGATGCAGTACTTGCAGCCCACGCACTTGGCGTCATCGATGACGACGATCCCGTCCGCCCGGCGGTAGGTGGCCTTGGTCGGGCACACCGTCACACAGGGAGCATCGGCACAGTGCATGCACGACCACTTCACCGGCGCCTTGTCGCTGCCCGAGGCGGGCCGCGAGATCCTGGAACGCCAATGCCCGCCGGGGACGTCGTTCTCGGCCTTGCACGCCACGCTGCAGGCCTCGCAGCCGATGCACTTGGTGGTGTCGACAACCAGCGCGTACTGGTGGCGCACGGAGCTTCCGGCAAGGGGGCTCATGACTTGACCACCTGGACGAAAGTCTCACGCATGATGACCGAGCCAGTGATCGGGTCGGTCGTGATCGGCATCAGCGCGTTCAAACCGATGCCCTTGCCCTTCACTCGGGAGAGCCCCGGGGATATCCGGCCCCAGCCGTGGTAGGTGAACACGGTGCCGTCGAGGATGTCCTCAGTCACCTTGGCCACCCCCCTCTGCTCGAGCGCCCCGACGGTGACGACGACACCGTCACCGTCACGGATGCCGAGCGGAGTGGCCTGCGCGGGGTGGATCCACAGCTCGTTGTTCGGGCGGAGCTCATGCAGCCAGGGGATGTTCTGGGTGGCACTGTTGGTGTGCACCGCGCTCTTGCCCTGGACCATCCGGAAACTGCCCTTGGGCGGGGTGAGAGGCGCCGTGTACTTGAGGGCCGGCTCGAAGCCGAGCTTGGCGAGCTCCTCGGAGTACAGCTCGATCTTGCCGCTGGCGGTCTTGAGCTTGACCGGTGCAGCCGGGTCGGTCTTACGCAGGTAGGTCGGCTTTGCCCCCGGTGGAGCCCACTGCCCGTTCTTGGCCAACTCGGCTGCGCTCAGCCCGAACGGGGCGAGCTGAGTCGCCACGATCTCGTCGATGTCACGGTAGGCGAAGTACTCACCAAGACCCGTGGCCTTGGCGAGCTCCTGGTAGATCCGCCAGCTGGGCCGGGCATCGCCCTGGGGAGGCACAGCCTGTTGGCGGTACCGGATCTTCGGCGCAAGGCCGGAGGCCTCCATCACCGGGTCGGTCCGCTCCAGATAGGTGCACTCCGGGAGGATGACGTCGGCATAGGCCCCCGTGTCGTTCATGTAGACGTCGACGCTGACCAGCAGGTCAAGCTTCTTGAACGCCTCGATCATGGCCGGCTGGTCGGGGATCGCCGCCAGCGGGTCGAAGCGATGCGCGATGTAAGCCCTGAGCGCGTAGGGCTTCTCGGTGAGGACTGACTCCGACAGGACCTGACAGAGCCCGTCCTTGACAGGGGTCAGTGGGAACCGCCCGGGGACGCCGGCACCGTCCACCCGCTCGGCGCTGACCTTCGGGAACTCCGGCTTCTTCCAGTCCCCGAGCTCGGTGCCAGACGCCTTGAGGCCCTTGACGAGGAAGATGCCGCCTGGCACCTCAAGGTTGCCCACCAGGGCGTTGAGGGCCAGGATCGCCCGCCGCAGCTGGAAGTCGTTGTGGGTGGTCGAGGAGAACCACCCGTAGTCGGCGACCGCTCGCGGCCGGGCCCCGCCGAAGTCGCGGGCGACGTCACGGATCGTGCCGGCCGGGATGCCGGTCTCCTTGGCCGCCCACTCCGGGGTGTACTCAAGGACCGCGGCGGCCAGCTGCTCGAATCCCAACGTGTATCGCTTGACGAAGTCCTGGTCGTACAGCTTCTCGGCAACCATCACCTGGAGCATCGCCAGGACAAAGGCCAGGTCGGTTCCCGGTTGTGGCTGCAGCCAGGTCGTCGCCGCCGTCGAGGTCGGGGTGCGGCGCGGATCGAGGTAGACCATCCGCGCGCCGCGGGCAAGGGCGGCGACGATGCCCTGCGCCTGGGGGACCGCGAGCGTCTCCATGTGGTTGCGCCCGAAGGAGACCAGGTAGTCCACCTTCGAGTAGTCGATCCCCAGCCCGGAGGTGCCGAGGGTGACCTCCAGCGCCACGTTGCGTCCCAGCGGGCAGGTCGACTCGTGGCTGAAGATGTTCGGGGTTCCGAAGGCCTTGGCGAACGTCAGCAGGAAGGTGTCCGAAGCGCTGGGGCGACGTCCGACACCGAGCGCCTGCGGGCCATAGCTTCCCTTGATGACGTTGAGCCGGTCGGCGATGTAGCGGTACGCCTCATCCCAGCTCGCCTTGCGGAACTTGCCCTCACCGCGCTTGCCCACCCGGATGAGCGGGGTGCGGATCCGGTCGGGGTCCTCCAGCAGCGAGATCCCTGCATTGCCGCGCGCGCAGATCGCGCCCTGGGTCGACTTCTCCTTGGGGTTTCCCTCGATCCGGACGACCTTGCCATCGCGGACCCGAACGAGGATCGGGCACCGCACGGTGCACATCTCGCAGACGCTGGTGACCACCTTCTCCGTGCCCGGGGTCTCTGCCGCCGCGGCAGCCA
>JBDTMW010000086.1:0-8550 GCA_039934065.1 Actinomycetota bacterium
CCTGCGCCCGAGCTGGCCGACCAGCCGCCGCCCCCCGCAGCGCCGGCGTCCACCGCCAGCACCACGACGCGCGCGGCCACCAGCAGGCCAGAAGAGCTGATGAGGTCCACGGTGTCGCCGGCCGAAGCCATGGCTGCCATGGCCGGGTCTGCCAGCCGGACGTGAGCTGCCACCAGGCCGGGGCGCGCCCCTGTCAACAAACCCGGGCCCCGAACCCGAGCTGGCGTGACCGGCTCGCCTCGCGCCATCCCGGCACCCAGGGCTTTGCCCATGAGCGCCGTTGGGTCGGTGGCGGCGCCTGCTGGCTTCAGGTCCGCGGGCCAGTCCGCCACCGTGAGGTCGCCAGGTGTCAGCACGTGCCCGGGCATCAGGTCCTGAGAGACGACAACGACTGGAACCCCCCTTGGAATGGGTTGCGGTAGAAGCGAGCTCATCGCCAGCCAGACTGCGGTCGCGACAAGTCCGGCCGTCACAACTCGGCGCAGGCGGGTGCGTTGCCAGGCCTGACGGCGACCGGGACCGACCAGGCCAGCCGGCAGGAAGCGTCTAACCCCGACCCGATCCGTGCCCCGCGCAGTATCACTGCCTCGCGCACCTCCACTGCCCGGCGCGGTCCTCGGGCCAAGCCTCATGTGGGCAGGGTGATCGGCAGCTTCAGGCCATCGAGCGACCGTCGGCAGGCACAGGTCGCCGTGGCGTCATCGTCGGTGGTGGGCAAACCGACGATCGTCGCCTTCATGACTGCCTTCATCGAGTCGATGCTGCGCGCAAACACCTTGAGCACCTCGTTGTGGGTCACGCCCTCGAGGCCCTCGACGCCGGCGTCGTGGTCGGTGACCAGCGCGACGGTGGTGAAGCACATGGCGAGCTCGCGCGCGATGGAGGCTTCCGGCATACCGGTCATGCCAACGACGGTCCACCCGGCTTGCTGGTGCCATAGCGACTCGGCGCGCGAGGAGAACCGCGGGCCGTTGATCACCACCAGCGTGCCGGCGTCAACCACGTTCTTGCCTGCCGCGTGGGCGGCGTGCGTGGCGGCCTCGCGACCCCGAGGGCAGTAGGGGTCGGCGAACGCGACGTGCACAACCCGGCCGATACCGTCGTAGATCGTGTGCTCGCGACCCCACGTCCGGTCGACGACCTGGTCGGGCACGACGATGGTGCCCGGTCCGTGTTCTGGTCTCAGGGAACCGACGGCGCAGGGGGCGAGCACCTGTCGAACACCGACCGAGCGCAAGGCCCAGAGGTTGGCGCGGTAGTTGACTCGGTGTGGGGGGAAGCGATGGCCCTGCCCGTGCCGGGCGAGGAAAGCCACCCGCCGACCTTCGACCTCGCCGATCAGCAGGTCGTCGCTGGGCTCACCGAACGGGGTGCTGACAGTGACCCGCTCGGTGTCAGTGAGGAACGTGTAGAACCCCGAGCCGCCGATGACGCCGATCTCCGCGCGCGCCGTGGTGGGTGCGGGCGAAGTTGTGGCGGAGGTGTCTGTGCTGACTGTCATAGGCCGAGACTAACCGCGGACCGACCAGCGGACGCAGCGTCCCCGACGCCTGTTGACGGCGTGGTGTACCTCCGGACGGATGTGGAGAAGGTCGCGCGGAGGCAGCTGTCTCAGGCTGCCGAACCCTGGGACGTCGAGGCTGTCTGGGAGGAAGTGTGGGAGCTCTCGGACTTCGACGCGGTCTTCGTGGTGCCGGCCTTCGATGAGTCAGAGGACGTCGAGGAGGAGCCAGAGGATGAACCGCCCGCAGTTGATGACGCTGAGCCGCTGCTGTTCCGAGAGCTGCCGGAGCCACGGCGGGTCTCGTTACGAGAGTCCGTGCGGTAGAACCCCGAGCCCTTGAACACGACGCCTACGGCGTTGAACAGCTTGCGCAGACGACCGGTGCACTCCGGGCACTCGGTCAGCGAGTCGTCGACAAAGGACTGGACGATCTCAAAGCGGTGTTCGCACGCAGTGCAGGCATAGGCGTACGTGGGCACAGTTCCTCCTGTTGGCACTCTCAGGGTTCGACTGCCAAGTGTAACGGCAGGCACGGCTGAGAAAGTCCCTGTCACCGTCGGTGATGCAAGGACTGGGTGGGCTGGCAGGACCTCAACTGCTGCGGCCGTACACTGGTGATAGGCATGGGGCGCCGCGCGGTGACGCACAATCCCTGTGGTTTCGGTCCTGGGCCTGCGACACGTTGCCGACTCCGGTGACGCAAGGCGAGGGGGCACCAGATGTATGACCAGCCGCTATTCCTGCAGACGCTGTCAAGGTTCGCCAACGTTCTGCCGGCACGCTACGACCTCGAGACAACCCTCAACGAGCTCACCGAGAGCGTCACGTCAGTGTTGGGCCTTCTGGGCAGCGGGGTCACGATGGCCGACGATGGCCGGCTGCGCTACGTGACATCGGCGATCCGAGCGTCCGGCACGCTGGCGCGCGATCACGCGAATCGGCACCCCTGCCCGTGCCGGGACGCATACGCGACCGGTGAGGTGGTTCGGGTGACGGACCTTCGGGAAGAGTCCGCCCGCTGGCCGGAGTCCGCGGCCAACGCCACCAGCGTGGGGGTAACTGGCGTCGTAGGGATCCCGATGCGACTTGCTGACCAGATCGTCGGGACCCTCAACCTTTACTCGACCGAGCCGCGGGAATGGTCGGACAGCGACATTGCCGTGGCTGGGGTGCTGGCCGACGTGGCAACCAGCTACGTGGTCAACGCCTCCAAGCTGCGCCAGCAGGAGCAGCTCAGCGAGCAGCTGCAAGAAGCGCTGGATTCACGAATTGTCATCGAACAAGCCAAGGGGGTCACGGCCCAGCAGGGCTCGGTCAGCATCGACCAGGCCTTCGAGCAGATGCGCAGGCACGCCCGTAACAACAACACCAGCCTGCGGATCGTCGCCGAGGCGATTGTCCACGTGGGGCTTCGGGTCTGAACGACTCACAGGTGCGCCTGGTCGATGGCTGACTGCAGCGACTGCAGGTAGCCGTCGCTTGTCACGGTGGCCCCGGAGATGGTGTCGATGGAGGCCGACTGCTGCTGCACGGCTTCCTGGTCCAGGATCGGCAGCGCATAGCTGTTGATCGTGAAGTCGCGTTGGTTGTTCTGGGGGTACTGCACCGCATGGGACTGCGTGATCTTGCCGCTTTCCACCGTGATCTGGACCTGCACCGGGTGAGGCAGGGCTACGTCTTCCAGCCAGCCAGGCGGCCCGTCTGGCTGATCTGACGCACGCGGTTCTCGGCGTCGAGCCTGGACTCGGCGGTCGCGACGATCAATATCTGGTCACCATGGCGCAGGGCGGTGTTCGGTGACGGTACGAACCCCTGGCCAGCACGGACAACCATGGTCACGTTGGCGCCAGGGGGCAGTCGAAGCTCGAACACCTCAACACCGTGCAGCTTGGATGCAGGGCCGACGGTCACCTGCAGGACGTCCGCGCGGAGCTCTTCCAGCGGCGTGGACTCGACCTGGAGGTCGAGCGCACGGTCGGTGTCCGTGACGCGGAGCTTGCGTGCCACCCAGGGCAGGGTCGGACCCTGGACCAGTGTGAAGATCACGACCAGGACGAATACGAGGTCGAACAGCCACTCGATGTTCGGGGTCCCGGCAGTGAGCGGCACCGTGGCCAGCACGACCGGCACGCCGCCCCGCAATCCCGCCCAGGACAAGAACGCCTGGTCGCGCCACGGCACCCCGAACGGTGTCAACGACAGGCTCACCGACAGCGGCCTGGCCACCAGGAGCAGCACGAGGCCGATCAAGATGGCCGGAACGATGTGGGCCGCCAGGCTGGCGGGGGAGGCCAGCAAGCCCAACAGGACAAACAGCCCGATCTGGGCCAGCCAACCCAGTCCCTGCGCGAACCCGCGGACCGCTGCCCGGTGCGGCAACCGCATGTTCCCCAGCAGGAGAGCGGACAGGTATGCCGCCAGGAAGCCGCTTGCGTGCACCATCGAACCGGCGGCGTAGGCCAGCACCGTCAAGGCCACGACGCCGATCGAGAAAAGGCCCGACGAGGACGACCCGATGCGGCGCATCAGCTGCCCACCGGCATACCCGATCAGCAGTCCCACCACGGCACCGCCGGCGAGCTCGGCGACGGCGAGGAGCAGCAGTAGCCACCATGATCCATGGCTACCGTGCCCTGGCGAGGACGCGGCGGCGAGTGCCAGCACGAGGATCACGACCGGAGCATCGTTGAACCCGGACTCGGCCTCGAGCAGGCCGCCGAGCCTGCGCGGGAGAGGGACCCGGCGCAGCACCGAGAACACCGCGGCTGCGTCGGTGGAAGCGAGGACGGCGCCGACCAGGAACGCAACGGTCCACGACACGTCGAGCACGAAGTACGCCGCCACGCCGACTACCGCGACGGAGACCACGACCCCCAGGGTCGACAACACGGCCGCGGGCGCGACCGATCGCCGGATGTCTTCCCACGAGGTCGTCAGCCCGCCTTCGGCCAGGATCAGAACCAGGGCGCTGTAACCCAGGACCTGGGTCAGCTCTGCGGAGTGGAACGAGATGCCCAGACCAGCCTGGCCGATGGCGACGCCGATGCCGAGGTAGAGCAGCAACGAGGGCAGCCCGGACCGGAGCGACAGGCGCACCGCGGCCACGGCGACCAACAGCACGAGGGTCCCGACCAGCAGAGCGAGGTCGAGATCGGAGACGGTGAACGCTGCAGAGGCTCGGATGTGTCCTAGTCTCGCAGGGTGTCCCGTGCAAAACTCGCCCGCCGCGTATCCCTCTCCATAGCGATCCTGGTTGTCGTCGCCCTCGTGGTCGCCGGGGTGATCGGTCTCAGCCTGGTCCGGCGGTCCTTTCCGCAGGCCTCCGGCCGGCTGGCCATCTCTGGCCTGACCGCCGATGTCACGGTGCTGCGTGACGAGCGCGGCGTCCCCCAGATCTATGCCGACAACGCGGCCGACCTCTTCCGCGCGCAGGGCTTTGTCGCCGCTCAGGACCGGTTCTTCGAGATGGACCTGCGACGCCACATCACCTCCGGCCGCCTTGCCGAGCTGGTCGGTCAAGACGGCGTCAAGACCGACCGCGTGATCCGGGCCATGGGCTGGCGCCGCGTGGCCGAGGCCGAGCTGCCGACGCTGGCGGCCACGACGCGGCAGTACCTGCAGGCCTATGCCGATGGGGTCAACGCCTACATCAACAAGGCCGGCAGCCCGGACAAGATGGCGCTGGAGTACTCGGTTCTCGGGCAGAAGTTCTCCGGATACCGCGTGGAGCCGTGGTCGCCGGCAGACTCGTTGGCCTGGCTCAAGGCGATGGCGTGGGATCTGCGCGGCGACTACGACAACGAGCTCACCCGCGCCCGTTTGTCGGGGAGCATCACCCCCGCCCGGTTCGCCATGATCTTTCCGCCATACCCGACCGACACCCACCACCCGATCCTCTCCGACAAGGCGTGGAGTCCCACCTCAGCCAGCTCGTCCCAGAGCGCGGCGTCGGCGGTTCCCGACATCGCGCAGGACGCCCGCGTGCATGACACTGCGGCCCGCAAGGTGTACGCGGAGGTGGCCGATGCACTGGACCAGCTGCCGATGATGGTCGGGCGTGGCGACGGGATCGGTTCCAACTCTTGGGTGGTGGGCCCGCAGCGTTCAACCACCGGAAAACCGTTGCTGGCCAACGACCCTCACCTCGGAGTCGGCATCCCCGGGATCTGGTACCAAACCGGCCTGCACTGCCGCAGCGTCTCGACCGCCTGTCCCTTTGACGTCACCGGCTTTTCCTTCGCCGGGCTGCCGGGCATTGTGATCGGGCACAACCAGAGCATCGCCTGGGGCTTCACCAACCTGGGCCCCGATGTCAGCGACTTCTACCTCGAGCAGGTCGTCGGTGACTCCTACCGCCGCGGCATCAGCTTTCTGCCGTTGAAGGAACACAACGAGACCATCAAGGTCGCCGGCGGCCGCGACGTCACCACCACCATCCGTGAGACGGTTCACGGCCCGCTGCTCTCGGATGTGATTACGTCAGTCGCGCAGGCAGGCGAGTCTGCCCTCGTCGAGGGCAAGGCCGAAGCAGGCTCGTATGCCGTGTCGCTCGCTTGGACGGGCCTGTTGCCCGGGCACACCGCGGACGCGATCTTCAAGATCAACACCGCCCAGAACTTCGCCGAGTTCCGTGCTGCCGCAAGGGATTTCGCAGTTCCGTCACAGAATCTGCTATATGCCGACACGAAGGGCCACATTGGATATCAGGCGCCCGGCCAGGTGCCGATCCGGGCGACCTCCACGGCTGGGGCACCGCCGGGCTACTGGCCCGCGCCGGGCTGGGATCCGAAGTACGACTGGACGGGGTTCGTGCCCTTCGAACAGATGCCCACGGCATACGACCCGCCCGAGGGCTTCATCGTGGCTGCCAACCAGCAGGTGAGCGCCAGCCGGACCCCGTTCCTGACGACCGAGTGGGACTACGGATTTCGCAGCGAGCGCATCCGGGACCTGATCACGGCGACTCCCAAGGTCTCGCCCGAGCGGATGTCCCAGATCCAGGGCGACACCCTCAACGAGTTCGCGCCCACCTTGGTCAAGTCGCTGCTGGCGGTCAACCTCGTCAACGACCCGTTTACCAAGGAAGCACAGAACCTGTTGCGCAAGTGGGACTTCACCCAGCCCGGCGGCAAGTCACCGCAGGCGCCCGCAGCGGCGTTCTACAACGCCGTGTGGAGCAAAGTCCTGGAGCTGACCTTCAACGACGACCTCGGTGCCATGAAGGCCGACGGTGGCTCGCGGTGGATGCAGGCTGTCTCCGGGCTGCTGAAAGAGCCCAGCAACACCTGGTGGGACAACAGGCAGACGACTGGCGTGACCGAGGGCCGCGACGAGATCCTGCGTCAGGCCATGGTGGCAGCGAGGCTGGACCTGACCATGAAGCTGGGCAAGGCCCCGGTCACGTGGCAGTGGGGCCGGCTGCATCAGCTCACGCTCGAGCACAAGGTCCTTGGCGGCGACACCGTGCTGGCACCCGTGCGGGCAATGTTCAACCGGGGTCCGTGGCAGATGTCCGGTGGTTCCTCGATCGTTGACGCCAACGGCTGGGATGCCGGCGTGGGCTATCAGGTCGACTGGGCCCCGTCGATGCGGATGGTCGTCAACCTGGGCAATCTCGACGCGTCACGATGGGTCAACCAGACCGGCAACTCCGGCCACCCGTATAGCGATCACTACGTCGACCAGGCGGATGCGTGGGTCGCGAACGAAACCTATCCGTGGCCGTTCGGTGAGAAGGCGGTTCGCGCCGCCGGCGGTGACGAGTTGATCCTGACCCCCGACTCGTCAGGCAACTGACCCCGCGCCGGCGATCAACGTCAGGCCGCCGCCGGGGGTGATCACGGCGTTCACGCGCACGTCGTGAACGTCCCGGGGCAGCGGCCACACGGCATACTCCTCGTCGTTGACGATCGCGACGACGACGGCATCGGGGTGTCGTCGTGCCAGCGCGCGGTCGTAGCTGCCGCCGCCTTGTCCCAGCCGGGTGCCGTCGTGGTCGACCGCGAGCGCCGGGGTGAAGATGGCCCGGGCGTTGCCGATCGCCTCGAGTCCGAGTCTCGGGCCTTCGCGGCCGTCGGCCCGAAGCTCGTGCCAGTCCAGGTCCTTGTCGGACAGCATCTCGGGCACGATCACCGTGACCCCACGCGCCTGCAGCATCTCGGCCAGAGCCGCCGTTGGAGGCTCGGTGGGCATCGAACGATAGATCGCCACACTAGGCTGCCCGCCGTATGCCGGGTGCTCGCCGGTGCCTGAGCTCGTCAGGGGCAGAGTATCCAGGAACGCGCTGACGGTGGCCGCGATGGCGTCGGCGTCGGTGGCTCGATCCTGTTGCAGGGCAAGGGATCGACGCTGTGCACGGAGCTGTCGCCGCAGTGACTGCTTGCCCTGGGGGACTACGGGTTCGGCCTCGTGGCTCATGGCAGAATTGTGCACCCCAGCACTGTGGCGAGGGTGCCCAGTTCCTGGCTGCCGGCTATGTGATGATGTACCCCATCATCATGTCGTGCCGGGTTGTCCTGGCTGGACGGGACCGATCCGGTAGGGCCGCATCATCTCGTTGTCCTCGTGCTCAACGATGTGGCAGTGCCACACGTACTGGCCGGCGGTCTTGAAATGGATGCGGAGCCGGGTCACCTGACCCGGATATGCGACCACGGTGTCCTTGACCCCTGTCTCCCAGGGCAAGGGCAGCGAGATGTTGCCGTCGGGCACGACGGGCTGAACGACCTCCTCCTCCGCGTCGAGGATCAGGCCCTCGCGGTTGACCACCTCGAATGCCACCTCGTGCACGTGCATGGGATGAGCATCGGCGGTGGTGTTGTAGAACTCCCAGATCTCGGTGTCGCCGACCGCCGGGTTCTCGGTGACCGGGTCCATCCAGAGTTGTTCCATCGCATGCCCGTCCGCGGTGATGATGCCAAGGAGTGCCTCGATGGGCCCCTCGGTCTCGTGGCCCTCGGCATCGGGACCGGAGCCAGACTCCTCGATGAGAGCCAGACGTCGGGTGAGGCCCGCGGCCGGCAGCGGCGTGAGGGCCGGCAGCTTCA
>JBDTMW010000087.1:0-8518 GCA_039934065.1 Actinomycetota bacterium
TGGCTCTCGATCTCCGGGACGGTGGTGCGCGTCAGGGGATGCGCGGGCTCCTCCTGCACGTATGCCGGCCCCTCGCTGCGCCAGTTGGAGGGCAGATAAGAGAAGTAGAGCTTGGCCAGGTCGATCGCGTCACCGTCGTCGGACGCAAGCAGGTCGCCACAGCCGGACACCGTGCAGTGCATGCGTGCGCCGCCCATGTCCTCGAGGGAGACGATCTCGCCGACCACCATCTCGGCCATGCGGGGGCTGCCGAGGTACATGGACGCGTTGCCGTCGACCATGATCACGATGTCCGTGAAGGCCGGGATGTAGGCCCCCCCTGCTGCGGAGGGGCCGAACAGGCAGCAGATCTGCGGAACCTTGCCGGAGAGCGCGACCTGGTTGTGGAAGATCCGTCCGGCACCACGCCGCCCGGGGAAGAGATCGACCTGGTCGGTGATGCGCGCGCCGGCGGAGTCGATGAACCAGAAGATCGGGAGCTCTTCGCGCAACGCCATCTCGGTGGCGCGGATGATCTTCTCGACAGTGCGGGCGCCCCATGAACCGGCCTTCACCGTTGGGTCGTTGGCGACCACGATGGCAGGTCGCCCATCGACGGTCCCTCTCCCGGTGACGACGCCGTCGGCGGGCAGACCGCCCGACAGCGCGTTGGCGAACCGCCCATCCTCGACGAACGAACCTTCGTCGAACAACAACGAGATGCGCTCGCGCACGTACAGCTTGTTCTGCGACACCAGCTTGGCCGCGGCCTTCGGCGGCGGGGTCGTCGAGGCGGCATGGGCCACATTCAGCCGCATTCGCACGTCGGCCACCCGCGGGTCGCCGCGCTCGCTGGGGCCGGCGAAAGGCGCCGTGGGCTGGGATTGAACGTCAGTCATAGCGACATCTCCTGGCATCCGTTCATACGGCATCTGCTGATGCGATGGTGAGCGATCGGGGCAGATCAGGCGCTGGGCAGACCGAGGCCTCGGGCGATGACCATGCGCTGAACCTCACTCGTACCCTCTCCGATTTCAAGGATCTTGGCATCTCGGTAGAAACGAGCCACGGGAAACTCCTCCATGAAGCCGTTGCCACCGAAGACCTGTGTGGCGATGCGGGTCGCCGTGACCGCGGCCTCGGTCGAGTAGAGCTTGGCCACGGCGGCGGCCTGCTTGACCTCCTTGACCGAGCGGCGCCCGGCGTGGAGCTCGTCCTTCAGCCATGCGGCCTTGTAGGTCAGGGTGCGGGCCGCCTCCACCGAAACGGCCAGGTCGGCGATCTGGAACGAGACGCCCTGGTTGACGCCGATGGGCCGGCCGAACGCCATCCGGGTCTTGGCGTAGTCGGTGGCGGCCTCCAGGCAGGCCTGGGCCAGCCCGACGGCAAGGGCGCTGATCGCGATGCGGCCGTCGTCAAGGGTCTTGAGGAACTGCTTGTATCCGGCGCCCTGCTGTCCGAGCAGGTTCTCGGCGGGGACGCGGCAGTTGTCGAAGGACAGGCCGTGGGTGTCGGACACGTGCCAGCCAAGCTTGTGGTAGGGCGGGTCGACGACGAATCCCGTTGTGCCAGAAGGAATCAGGATCGCGCTGATCTGGGCCGAGCCATCAGGGTTGTCGCCGGTACGGGCCGTGACCGTCACGACGGAGGTGATGTCGGTGCCACTGTTGGTGATGAAGGCTTTTGAACCGTTGACCACCCATTCATCGCCATCGCGACGGGCCTTGGTGCGGGTTGCACCCGCGTCGGAGCCAGCCTCGGACTCGGTCAAGCCGAAGGCCGCGAGAGCACGACCGGCGACGAGATCAGGCAGGTATCGCTCCTTCTGCTCCTGGGAGCCGTAGGTCAGGATCGGGTTGATGCCCAGGCCCACGCCGGCCGACAAGGTGATACCGATGGACTGGTCGACCCGGCCCAGCTCCTCGATGGCCACGCAGAGGCTGGTGAAGTCGCCGTCGGCGCCCCCGAACTCCTCGGGGACAACGAGGCCGAAGAGCCCGAGGTCGCCCATCTTCGGGATCAGGTCGACCGGGAAGTGCTCCGCCAGGTCCCAGGCGGCGATGTGTGGAGCCACCTCGGCCTGCGCGAACTCACGCACGACGGCGCGGAAGTCTTCGTGTTCCTTGCTGAGCTCGAACATTGGCGTGGCCCTTCGTTGGCACGGGTGAGGTAGGCGTTACTTGACGTTGACGTAAACGTAAAGCATTCTGACCAACATGACAAGTACCGCGATGAACCGTGTGGGCACTGTGAGTGACCCAGGAACGGCGAGCGACTCGACGACCTGGACGATCGCGGAGGTTGCCGACGAGTTCGACGTGACCCACCGAGCCGTGCGCCACTACGAGGAGCTGGGGCTGATCTCTCCCGAGCGCCGCGGCACCGTGCGCGTCTACCGCCGTCGCGACCGCACCCGGCTCAATCTGATCCTGCGCGGCAAGCGGCTGGGTTTCCCGCTCGAGGAGATCCGCACGATCATCGACCTGTATGACGAGCCGACGGGCCAGGCAAGCCAGCTCCGCTACGTGCTGGACCAGATCCACGACCGGCGCGGTCACCTCGAGCGGCGTCGCCGCGACATCGAGGACGCGCTGGGCGAGCTGGACGAGTTCGAGCGACGCTGCCAGAGCGATCTGGGACAGCTTGGCCAGCGGCCAGGCTTGGCTACCTGACCCCCATCTGGCTCAGCAGCGGCCTTGCGAAGGCCACCACACCCCCTCCAGTTGCCCGAACACGCTGCCTCGAAGAAGGGTCACCGGACAGGTCAAAAGGGCAGTCATCAAGCAAGGCGCCGCCGTTCTCCCAACCCTCCAAAGTCACTTCCAAGCCGCTGCCAAGAGTCCTCCGATCGCGCGCGCTTCAGATGGTGTCATCAACAGCACCGTCCGGCGGTTGTCACGTCGGGCGTCAAACCAAGGGAGTTGGGAAATGCGTTACGTATACCGCCTTATCGCCACCCTCACCGGTTGCGGCGCCTTGTTCATCGCGGCAGCCACCGTTGCCTACGCCCGGATCGACGAGGGCGGAGGCGGCGGCGGAGTCATCGTCTCCCCACGCGGCCCAACCATTGCGCGCATCACCGGGACGTCGTACTGGGAGCTCGCCGCCTTTGTGGGTCTCGGAGCCCTCTTGGCCCTTGCCATCGTGGGCCTGGCCTACTCGCTCAGGCACCGCCGGATGGCGCAGCCGTCACGGCAGTCGGGACCGTCACAGGGTGCGCGCGTCTGACCCACACCCACGCATGACCCACGCGAGCAGTGGGGGCCAGATGGCCCCCACTGTTGGCGTCACTGTCGGCGTCCGGGCCAGTTCATCGTGGCTTTGGCCGGATCGACGTCATCGCTGTCGGGTGGCGCAGGTCGCGTCAGCTGATCCCAGGTCACACGCTAGGCTCCGCAAATGGCGCCCATCCGCAAGGTACTGATAGCCAACCGAGGCGAGATCGCCGTCCGTATCGCCCGTGCGTGCAAGGACAGCGGGATCCGTTCTGTTGCCGTCTACGCCGATCCGGACCGCAACGCCCTACACGTCAAGGTCGCGGACGAGGCCTACGCGCTGGGTGGGTCCACTCCTGGTGACTCGTACCTGGTGCAGGAGAAGCTGCTGGCCGTTGCTGTCAAGGCGGGCGCCGATGCTGTTCACCCCGGATATGGCTTCCTCGCCGAGAACGCCTCGTTTGCGCAGGCAGTCCTCGACGCCGGGCTGATCTGGATCGGTCCACCACCCGCCGCCATCGAGGCCCTTGGCGACAAGGTCAGGGCGAGGCACATCGCCACCAAGGCGAACGCGCACATGGTCCCCGGCACCGCCGACCCGGTCGAGCACAGCGACGAGGTCGTCGCCTTCGCCGAGAAGCACGGTCTCCCGATCGCCATCAAAGCGGTCTTTGGCGGCGGCGGGCGGGGGATGAAAGTGGCCCGCACCATGGAGCAGATTCCCGAGCTGTTCGACTCCGCCTCCCGCGAGGCCATCGCCGCCTTTGGTCGCGGTGAGTGCTTCGTCGAGCGCTACCTCGACAAGCCCCGCCACGTCGAGACGCAGTGCCTGGCTGACGACCACGGCAACATCGTGGTCGTCTCCACCCGCGACTGCTCGCTGCAGAGGCGACACCAGAAGCTGGTGGAGGAGGCCCCTGCGCCGTTCCTCTCCCGGCAGCAGAACGCGGAGATGGTCCGCGCCTCAAAGGCGATCCTGAAAGCGGCCGGCTACCGCGGTGCCGGTACGTGCGAGTTCCTCGTCGGCCAGGACGGCGTCATCTCCTTCCTGGAGGTCAACGCCCGCCTCCAGGTCGAGCACCCGGTCTCCGAAGAGGTCACCGGCATCGACCTGGTCCGCGAGCAGTTCCGCATCGCCAGCGGCGAGGCGATCGGCTATTCCGACCCAGCGCCCACTCGACACTCGATCGAGTACCGGATCAACGGTGAGGACGCCGGCCGCAACTTCATGCCAGCACCGGGTGTCGTGCTCGAGTTCAGCCCGCCGTCAGGTCCCGGCGTGCGGCTGGACTCTGGTGTCGAGTCGGGCGATGTCATCGGCGGCGCCTTCGACTCGATGCTGGCCAAGCTCATCGTCACCGGCAAGGACCGCACCCAGGCGCTGGCCCGCTCTCGACGAGCACTGGCCGAGTTCGTCATCGACGGCATGCCCACCGTGCTGTCGTTCCATCGGGCCGTGGTCGCCGATGAGGCTTTCGCACCCAAGAACCCTGCCCAGCCGTTCTTGGTACACACCCGTTGGATCGAGACCGAGTTCGTCAACGACATCCCCCCGTATGCCGGAACCGTCGCCGTCGCTGACGAAGACGCCGGCGAGCGTTTGAGCGTCGTGGTCGAAGTCGCCGGCAAGCGGCTCGAGGTGGTACTGCCAGGTGGGCTGTCGCTCGGTGGTGCGGGCGGCGCTGCGAAGAAGAAGGCCCCCAAGCGGTCCCGCGGAGCCCGGGCGGGTGCCGCGACCTCTGGAGACTCCCTGACCGCACCCATGCAGGGAACCATCGTCAAGATCGCCGTCCAGGAAGGCGACATGGTCGAAGCCGGCGACCTCGTGGTCGTCCTCGAGGCGATGAAGATGGAGCAACCGATCAACGCCCACAAGGCCGGGACGATCACCAATCTCACGGCCAGCGTGGGCGAGACCGTGACCAACGGCGCGGTGGTCGCAGAGATCAAGGACTGAGGCGGCGTACCAGCGCGCCTAAACTGCCCACATGTACCACGCACTCGTCAGCGCCGGTTCCTCGACGGCCCCAGGCCTCCCTGTCGTCAACCTGCTGATCCTGATCGCGGTGTTCGTCATCGCCTGGCCCCTCTTCCGGAAGATGCGCACGTCCGTCTCGGAGAACCGGAAGCGTCGATGGGTCAGGGAAGGCCTGATGGACAAACCCCCTGCTGATTCTCACACGGGCGACCGTACGGACTAGTCCCGGGAATGCAGGCGGCGGGCCGCTTCGGCGATCGAGCCGGACATCGACGGATAGACAGTGATCGTGTTGGCCATCTGATCCACGGTGAGCCGGTGCTGGACCGCGAGCGCGACCGGATAGATCAGCTCTGAGGCGCGCGGAGCCACCACGACCCCGCCGATGACGGTGTTGCTGCCGGCGGCGGCGAAGAGCTTGACGAACCCGTCCTCAACGTTCTGCATCTTGGCGCGCGGGTTGGTCGACAGCGGCAGCATGACCGCTCGCGCATCGACGATCCCTTGGTCGATCTCCTTCTGGGTATGACCGACCGTCGCGATCTCGGGGTCGGTGAAGATGGCGGCGCTGACTCCACGCAGGTTGAGGGGGGCCACGGCGTCACCCAGCGCGTGTGACATCGCGATCCGGCCTTGCATGGCCGCGACGGACGCGAGAGGAAGCACGCCAGTGCAGTCGCCTGCGGCATAGACGCCTCTCACGGACGTGCGCGACACCCGGTCGACGCGGATGTGACCGGACGACGTGAGCGCCACCCCGGCTTCGACCAGCCCCATCCCACTTGTCTGCGGGATCGAGCCCACCGCGAGCAGTAGATGCGACCCGGTGACCTCACGACCGTCCTCAAGCCTGACGACCACCCCATCGCGCACGCGTCTGGCGCCAGCTCCCCGGGAGAGATTCATGACCTGCATCCCACGGTGCCTGAAGACCTGCTCGATCAAGGCTGCGGCATCGGCGTCCTCACCGGGGAGCACACGGTCCCGTGATGAGACCAGGACGACCTCGCTGCCAAGGCCGAGGTAGGCATGAGCGAGCTCGGCGCCGGTCACCCCTGACCCGACCACGATGAGCTTCTCCGGGACCTCGGTGAGCCCGTAGATGTGCTGCCAGGTCAGGATCCGCTCCCCGTCGGGCTGGGCTGACGCCATGACGCGGGGGGTGGCACCGGTCGCGATCAGCACGACATCCGCAGGCAGCTCCTCGGTGGTTCCGTCGGCGAGCTCCACGGACACCCTGGTTGCTGAGACCAGGCGGCCCTGGCCCCGGCATACACGCGCTCCGACGGTCTTCAACCGCGCTTCGATGTCCTGGCTCTGGGCAGCTGCCAGCGCCAGGATGCGCTCGTTGACAGCGGCCAGGTCTGTCGTGGCCTCTTGTCGGGGCCCCGCTCCGTCGACACGGACTCCCTGCTCAACCACCCGGTCGAAGCGGTACAGGGAGTCCGAGGTCGAGATCAGGGTCTTGCTCGGCACGCAGTCGGTGAGGACTGCGGCTCCACCCAGACCGTCGCGGTCGACGATCGTGACGTCCGCTCCCAGCTGGGCTGCGACCAGCGCCGCCTCGTAACCTCCGGGTCCGCCACCAAGGACAACAACTGACGTTTCTCGTTGGCTCACAAGCACTATCCAACCACTCAGCCGCCCATGTACTCTCCCACCACGATCGGCAAGCCCGTGACTGCGTATCGTCCATCGAAGCCGCGCATCGTGAGGTTCCCCCGCGATGGGACGTCTCGGCGCTAGCCTGCTGGGGTAGATCCCACGCCATCCCCGGAGGTTGAAGTGAAACCACGCACGGCTCGACGAACTGGTGTGGCGGCCCTCGCCGCACTCACCCTCATCAGCATCGCCGCCTGCTCCCCGCCGGCGAAGACCTCGGACAGCACCAGCACCGCCGGCGTCAAGGCGTCAGCCGCGACGTCCGCCAAGGACTTCGGCGGAATGGCGGGGCTGGTCGAGGCAGCCAAGAAGGAGGGGACGCTCAACGTCATTGCGCTGCCTCCGGACTGGGCCAACTACGGCGAGGTCATCTCGGGGTTCGAGGCCAAGTACGGCCTCAAGGTCGACAGCGCCCAGCCTGACGCCTCGAGCGCCGACGAGATCACCGCGGCCAAGAACCTGAAGGGCCAGTCCAAGGCGCCCGACGTGTTCGATCTGGGCGGTGCCGTCGCCAGCGCCAACACCGACATGTTCGCGGCATACAAGGTGGCGACGTTCGAAGACGTCCCCGCGGCGCTCAAGGACCAGAACGGTCTCTGGGTCAACGACTACGGCGGCTACATGAGCATCGGCTATGACGCGGGCAAGGTGCCGGCTCCTGCGAAGGTCGAGGACCTGCTGAAGCCCGCCTACAAGGGCAAGGTCGCCCTCAACGGCGACCCGACCAAGGCTGGCGCTGCGTTCAACGGTGTCATCATGGCAGCCCTGAGCCAGGCAGGAAGTGCCGACGACATCAGCAAGGGAGTCGAGTTCTTCAAGTCGCTCAAGACTGCCGGCAACTTCCTGCCAGTTGACCCGACCGGCGCCACGATCGAGTCGGGCCAGACGCCGGTCGTCTTCGACTGGGACTACCTCAACGTCGCACAGGGCGTCAAGCTCAAGGGCAAGATGGACTGGAAGACCTTGGTGCCGGAAGGTGCCGTCGTTGGTGGTTACTACGTGCAGGCGATCAACAAGGACGCCCCCCACCCGGCCGCAGCCCGCCTGTGGCAGGAGTACCTCTACTCCGACGAGGGCCAGAACCTGTGGCTCAAGGGTGGCGCGCGACCAGTGCGTCAGGATGCGATGGTCGCGGCCGGAACGATCGACAAGGCAGCCTTCGACGCACTGCCCAAGGTCACCGGCACCCCGGTCTTCCTGACCAGTGAGCAGAGCGACAAGGCCAAGGCGTATCTGACGGCCAACTGGGCCAAGGCCATTGGCTGACCTCCCGAGCACCAAGGCGTCCACCGGTCGCAAACCGGTGGGCGCCTTGCTCGGCGTCCTGCCTTTCTTCGCCTACACGACGATCTTCCTGGGGATACCGACCCTGATCGTCATCTTCGGCGCGTTCGTGGACGGCAACGGCCGTCCCACCCTCGGCAACCTTTCTGCGTTGACCCAACCGCAGGTCGTGTCGGCCTTCGTCCACTCGACGGTGCTGTCGGCGGTGACGGCCATCCTGGGGGCCGTCCTCGGGGCGCTGCTGGCGTATGCCGTGTCGACCGCCCGTGAAGGTGGCCTGATGCGCCGACTGGTCGCCTCCCTGTGTGGCGTGCTGGCCCAGTTCGGCGGCGTGACACTGGCGTTCGCGTTCGTCGCCGCAGTCGGGTTCAACGGGTTCGTGACTCTCTGGCTCCAGCGC
>JBDTMW010000088.1:0-8513 GCA_039934065.1 Actinomycetota bacterium
CATGCGCGTGCTTCTGGCCCTGGACGACCTGGGCCGTTGGGCCCCCGGCCACGAGGGGACGATGGACTCCGAGGCGTTGGCACTGGCCTATGCCTACCCCGAGCCCACCGGTTCACAACCCTTTGTCAGGGCCAACTTCATCTCGTCGATGGACGGCGCGGCGGCCGGCGGCGACGGGCGCTCCGGCTCCATCAACACCGGTTCCGACCGAGACGTGTTCGCACTGTTGAGAGCATTGTCCGACGTGATCCTGGTCGGTGCCGGAACAGCTCGCATCGAGGGCTATCGCCGAGCCACCGTCCGGGCGCCCTGGCAGGGACAGCGCACAGGTCGACCGGCGCATCCGACGATGGCTGTCGTGAGCCGTTCGGCCGACATCCCGCCCCGGCTGAGCCAGGCCCGCGAGAACTCCGGCGACGTCCTGCTGTTCACCTGCACACGGGCGGGCCATGAGGCAATCGACCTTGCCCGGGGAACGCTGGGCGCGCAGAACGTGATCGTCGAGGGAGACGACAGCGTGGACCTGCCGGCGGCATTGGGCGCCCTGGCGCAGCTAGGGCTGCTCCGAGTCCTGTGCGAGGGGGGTCCTCACCTCATGGGCGACCTCACGGCCGCGGGACGGCTCGACGAGCTCTGTCTGACCCTGTCTCCGACACTGGTCGTCGGGGACCACCCGCGCATCACCGCCGGCCCCCCGGCGACGCTTCACCTGTTGCCACGACTACTGATCGAGTCGCAGGGAACGATCCTCGGGCGCTGGTCGCGGACTTAGCCGGTGAGGAAGTCCCGGACGACGGCATCCCATCGCTCGGGGTCGACATTCCACTCCTTCGTATGCCGCGCCTCGCGCCATGGCTCGAAGCGCACCAGGTCAGGGCGTTTGGCGGCCAGGGAGGCCGACGGCCCCACAGGAACGAACTCGTCGTCCACCGAATGGATGAGCAGGGTGCGGTGTTTCAGCTCGTCGGCGCGGTGCTCCCAGTTGGTCAGGGCCACGTCGAGGGGCTCGTGCACCCCCACCAGACGGCGTGCCCAACGCCGGCCGATCAAAACGCGGCTCAGGCTCTCGATCGGGCCGGGAATCCTGTTCAGCCCACCGTGGTGACGCAGCACGTCGGCCCAGTCGATGACCGGCGCGTCCAGGACCACGGCCGTGACACGGTCCGACAGCCATGAACGGTCAAGGGTCTGCAGGATGATGGCAGCGCCCATGGACCATCCGAACAGAACGATCTCCCGTGCGCCCTCGCCGACGGCATACAGCAGTGCATCCTCGAGGTCTCGCCACTCCGAAAGCCCCAGGCTGTATCTGCCGTCCGAACTGGGCGGCGCACCGATATCGTTGCGGTACAAGGGGATCAGGGCTGTGTAGCCGAGCTCGTGAAGCACTGGGACAGCCCGCAGGCACTCCTCGCGCCGCGCTCCCCTGCCATGGACAAGAATCGCCCAGCGGCCTGTTGGGATGTCTGCTGCCGGAACCTCCCACGCTGCCAGGAGCCCGATCTCTGCGGCGATCTCCACGTCACGGGACGGCAGTCCCAACACATCCGCGGGAGCACCCCCGAAGTAGTACTGGTTCCACCGAGCGGGACCGACGCGAAGCTCGCCGGCGTCCACACCCTCGAGCACCCGCCGGACGAACCCAGCCCCTTCGTCGATCTCGAGGACCGCGCCCACCCTGGCGTGGCCGTGGCCGCCCTCAAGCCAGAGCCCGTACCGGCCGGGCTGGGCTGACTCGGAGGTCAGCCGCAAAGTCACGCTGGCTTCGTGGACTGCGAGAATCTCGATGTCGTCCGGCTTGAGCCGATCAGGAGTCAGCACCCTGCGTGCCAGATACGTCGCCAAACCCACGGATCCGAGCGCCGACAGGGCAGCTGCCGCAATGCCCGCCGCCGCGGCCAGCCCGAGACTCGTGCGCTGGAACTGACGTTGTGACGACACGTAAGCATCGTCGCAGGTTCACAATGCAGACGTGGACCTACCTATCACTCTCCCGGTCAAGCCCATGCTGGCCAAGGCCGTCCCCACTGTGCCGGCCCACGACTCCGTCGCGGGGGGCCTGTCCTATGAGCCGAAGTGGGACGGCTTCCGGTGCATCGTGCTCCGCGACGGCGACGAGGTGCAGCTAGCCAGCCGCGGCTCCAAACCCCTGACACGCTACTTCCCGGAGCTGGTCGGTGCGGTCCTCGAGCATCTGCCGCAGAGATGCGCCATCGACGCCGAAATCGTTGTCCGCAAAGGCCTTCCCGGAGCAGAGCGACTCGACTGGGAGAGCCTGTCCCAGCGCATCCACCCAGCAGACTCCCGCGTCCAGAGGCTCGCGCGGGAGACTCCCGCCGAGCTGGTCTGCTTCGACATCCTGGCCCTTGGGGACGAGGACCTGACCCCACTGCCGTTTGGGCTGCGCCGCGAGCGGCTGGAGTCTGTGCTGTCAGCCATTCCGCCCGACGCGCCCGTGCACCTGACCCGGACCACCATCGACGCCGCCCTCGCCCACGACTGGTTCGAGCGGTTCGAGGGTGCCGGACTCGATGGTGTCGTGGCCAAGGATCTCGCAGCGCCATACCAGCAGGGCAAACGCGTGATGCTCAAGATCAAGCACTCCAGAACGGCCGAAGCAGTGGTCGTTGGCTACCGAATCCACAAGTCTGGCAACGGTGTTGGCTCACTTCTCCTCGGTCTGTATGGCGAGCACGGCACCCTCTACAACGTCGGCGGGATCTCGGCCTTCACTGACGCGCGCCGCCTCGCGCTGGTCGACGAACTGGCATCGCTCGTGGTGACCGACGACCTGGGGGATGCGGTCCGGGGATCAACCGAGCGCTCCAGGTTCAGCAGCAACAAGGACATGAGCTTCGTCAGGCTGCGCCCGGAGCGCGTGGTCGAGGTCAAGTTCGACCAGATGGAGGGTTCACGCTTCCGCCACTCGGTGACCTTCCTGCGCTGGCGCCCCGACCGCGACCCGGAGTCCTGCACCGCGGCACAGGTCGACCGTCCCATCGCCTACGACCTCGAGGGCGTGTTCCAGCGCTGAGGAGATCAACCAGTCAGCGCGCGGGGCTCTGCCCGTTCCCGTCCTACCAGCTTCCACCAGATGACGTGGTCTCCTGACGCACCTCATGGGTACGGCTATATGGCAATTGTCAGGAAATAGGGCTAGACAAGGTGAACTACCTTGTCTAGCCATGAGCGATGGCAGGAGCATGTGCCTAGTTCGCCTCACCGAAGGAGAACGGATCATGAGCACGATCTCGCCTTACCCGGCGTCAGCAGGCATGACCGTCACTGAGCACGTCGGTGAGGCGTTGTTGCTGATCCAACCCCCAGACGGCGAACGCGAACGCGTCACCGAGCAGCTGAGGGAGTTCTACGCCTGGTCCGAAGCCGAGGCCGACCCCGACGTCGAAGCAACGGCTTAGCCACAGCCTGCAGGAGTCGGGCAGATAGGTCGGCCCCGGCCGGGCACAATCACCGACCAGGACCTGGACCGGGGCGCCGTCGGGGGGGTGAGGCGGATCCGGTCGTCTTTCTATTTCACCCCGAAAGTATGCATTTGGTCAAGATCAAGGTATGCAGTTGGTAAAGATTCTCGATCTCCGGGTCACTGGACACCGGCGGGTCTGGCTGCCTGAACCCTCTAGCCGCGATGCCTTGACGGTCACGTCAGCATGATTACCGCAAGCGCAATCCCTGTGTCCGACCTGCTATTCCGGTGAGACCTCGGAAGGCGCAGACTGAGGACATGACCTCCACAACCTGCCCGAGCTGGTGCTACTCCGAGCATCCCGACGGGGAAGCCGAACCGATCAGACACTACGGGCCGCACTGGCCACCCATGCGTGGCGAAGGTTCTTTCTCAGCCGATGTGGCTGCCATGAAGAACGAGTATGGCGACGTCGGCGTCTTTCTTTCTGCCGACCATGAGGAGTTCCTCACGCCGCTTCAGGCACGATCGGTCGCCCGCGCGTTGTTCGCGGCCGCGGACTGGGTGGAGGACAGCCACAACACCTGACAGAACCTGGACACATGACGCCGGTATCAGCGAATATCGCCATCCTGAGCACGTTTTCGTGAGGGTTGAACCCTGAGCGGCTCGCCCGGCATCTTCGGGTACTCCGGCGGAAACGGCATCTCGCCCAGCCCCCGCTCGCTGATGTCCCTTTCCCATAGCGCAATCGCACGTGAGACGTCGCCGACCGCGTCATCGATCCCCGACCACGCGTCACCACGGGTGGCCAGGATGCCTGGGACCGTGCGCAGGGTGAAGTCCCTGGCTGACACCTCCCCGAGCTGCCCCCAAGGGACGGGCATCGACACCGGCGCACCCGTCAGCGGCCGAGGGCTGTAGGCAGAGGCGATAGTGCGATCACGGTTGGCCTGGTTGAAGTCGACGAAGACCTTGCGGCCGCGCTCTTCCTTCCACCATGCCGTGGTGACCTCGTCCGGCATACGACGTTCCAGCTCGCGCGCGATCCCGATGACCCCGTGGCGCACGTCCAGGAACTCATGCGTGGGCCTGATTCGGGCGTACACGTGCACCCCGCGGTTGCCGGACGTCTTGGCCCAGCCGGTGAGCCCGATCTCCTCCAGCAGGTCCTTCAGGACGTACGCCGCCCGCACGGCGTCCGCGAAGCCTGTCCCCGGCTGCGGGTCGAGGTCGATCCGCAGCTCGTCGGGGTTGTCGTTGTCGGCGCTGCGGACCGGCCACGGATGGAAGGTCACCGTGTTCATCTGAACGGCCCAGACTGCGGTGGCGATCTCGTCGATGACCAGCTGCGGGTGGCGCCGGGCCGAGGGGTAGGTACACATCACCGACCGCGCCCACGCCGGCACTCCCTTGGGAGGGTTCTTGCTGAAGAACTCCTCCCCCTCGATGCCGTCGGGAAAGCGCTGTAGCGTGACTGGCCGGCCCCCCAGTGCTCGCATCATCGGCTCGGCGACGGCCACGGTGTACTCAGCGAGCTGCAGCTTGGTGATCTCGGCACTGTCACTGGTGGCTGGCCACATCACCCGATCCGGGCTCGAGACCCGCACGTCGCGCATGGCGCCGTGAGGCGCTGGGACTTGAATCACTATCGCTCCGCCTGCCATGCGCGGAAGCCTAGCCGCGCCCTCATGACAGGTCGTTGGTCAAGGGTTGACCGTGGGTTGGTATCGGTTGGTACAGGTGCCTTACGAACGTCACAAAAGGGGCATACGTTCGGCGAGGGTTACTGACCCCCCTGTCACTTTCCATGAAAGGTAGTCAATGTCGGGCTTCAATCTCCGAGGCTGTGCTGCTGTCATCGCACCCGTTCTTGCCGTGAGCGGTGTGATGCTCACTGCGTCGCCCGCACGGGCGGTCTCCGCCAGTGTCCTGATCTCCGAGGTCTATGGCGGCGGCGGCAACAGCGGTGCCATCTGGAAGAACGACTTCGTCGAGCTCTACAACCGCTCGGATGCGCCGGTGGACGTCTCGGGCTGGGTCGTGCAGTACTACTCCGCAGCGGGCACAACACCGGCCAGTGGCGCGGCCACGCTGACCGGCTTCGTGGCACCACAACACACCTACCTCGTGCAGATGGGCGCAGGCAACAACCTCCTCGCCACGCCCTTGCCCGCGCCCGACGCGACCGGCACGGCGGCGATGAGCGGCACCAACGGCCGCGTCGACCTCGTTCAGGCCGGCACCGTGGTCGACCGGGTGGGATACGGCACCGCGACCACCTTCGAGGGCAGCCCCGCCCCCGGGCTCAGCAACACCACCTCGGCCACCCGCAACGCCCCCTGCGTCGACACCGACGACAACGCCACGGACTTCCGCGCCACCGAGCCGTCGCCTGAGAACAGCACGGTCGACAAGCCCGCCTGCACCGTCATCCCGCCGGTCGATGAGCCCGAGACGATCGCGCAGATCCAGGGCGCGAGCCACACCTCGCCATACAACGGCGAACGAGTCAACGGCGTTCGCGGAGTCGTGACCGCTGTCGGCCGGAGCGGGTACTGGATCCAGAGCACCACCCCCGACGCCGACCTCGCCACCAGCGAGGGCCTGTACGTCTACTCCGGCAGCGCCGTCATCACGGTCGCCGTCGGAGACAACGTGAGCGTGGACGGCTCGATCTCCGAGTACCGTCCCGGCGGAGGCACCAACCTGACCACCACCGAGCTGACCGGCCCGAAGGTCACCGTGCTCAGCTCCGGAAACGCCCTACCGGCCCCCGTCGTCATCGGCGTTGACCGGATCGCGCCGCAGCAGGTCATCGAGGAGGGAAACCCCCTGAACGTCGAGCTCACTACGACGCCCTTCCGCCCGGCCTCCGACGCGATCGACTTCTATGAGTCCCTCGAGGGCATGCTCGCCACAGTCCGCGACGCCAAGGTCGTCGGCGCCACGAAGTCGTTCGGCGAGATGACGGTTGTCCCTGGCCAGAACGTCGACGCCATCAGCACCCCCCGTGGCGGAGTTCTCTACTCCGGCTACGACCGCCCCAACGCGATGCGGGTTCAGCTCGACGACGCGCTGCTGCCATACGGCGCGATGCCGAAGGCCAGCGTGGGCGACTCGATCGCCGGCGACACGGTCGGCATCATCGACTACTCGTTCAACAACCCCAAGCTTGAGGTCATCCTGACGCCGGTACTGACCCTTGGCGGACTGCAGCGAGAGGTCACCAAACCCCAGTCCAACAACCAGCTGGCCGTGTCGACCTTCAACGTCGAGAACCTCGCGCCCCTGGACCCGCAGACCAAGTTCGACCGCCTCGCCGGACAGGTCGTGAACAACCTGAAGAGCCCGGACATCCTGGGACTGGAAGAGATCCAGGACAACAGCGGCGCGCTCAAGGACGGAACGGTCGACTCGACGCAAACCACCGACAAGCTGATCGCTGCCATCACGGCCGCGGGAGGTCCCGCCTACACCGCACGCTGGGTCAACCCCCAGGACCTGACCGACGGCGGTGCTCCCGGCGCCAACATCCGCCAGGTCTTCTTCTACCGTGCCGACCGCGACGTGGCTTTCGTGGACGCACCGGCCGGCGACGCGACCACCGCCGAGAGTCTGACGATGATCGAAGGCAAGCCGCACCTGGCGCTCAACCCGGGTCGGATCACGCCCACCAACGCTGCCTGGGACAACTCGCGCAAGCCGCTGGCTGGGGAGTTCACCTTCCGTGGGAAGACCGTCTTCGTGATCGCCAACCACTTCAGCTCCAAGGGCGGCGACGACCCGCTCTTCGGCAA
Source organism: Actinomycetota bacterium (assembly GCA_039934065.1). Classification (GTDB taxonomy): domain Bacteria; phylum Actinomycetota; class Actinomycetes; order Actinomycetales; family Dermatophilaceae; genus UBA4719. The sequence continues at coordinate 7,225 of JBDTMW010000088.1, forward strand.
GTGGCAGCAGCCGGTGCGTTTCTCGGAGGACGCGCGCCATCTGCAGGCCACCGAGATCAGGTCGTTCCTCGACCTGCTCCTGGCGGCGGACGAGAACGCGAACGTGGTGGTGCTCGGTGACATCAACGACTTCGAGTTCAGCAAGACCGTCGACATCATGGTCGGGTCAGGCGCCAACGCAATCGTCGACCTGCCGCGCAGGTTGCCGGTGAACGAGCGCTACTCCTACGTCTACGAGGGCAACAGCCAGGTGCTCGACCAGATCCTGGTCAGCCAGGCCCTGACCGTGGCTCCCCCAGGCTCGAAGTACCCGGCGTTCGACTACGACATCGTGCACACCAACTCGGAGTTCTGGGACCAGGACTCCGACCACGACCCCCAGGTGGTGCGGCTCGCGATCCGGGGTGGCATCGGCTGACCTGACCGAAGGCCGACGCCTCAACGACTGAACGCCTCCACTACAGCGCCCCGCCGGGAACGTTTTCGGCGGGGCGCGTTGTTGTGTAGGGCGTGAAGTGGTTATCAGCCCTGCGTAGGAGGACCCCGATGAACGACGGCCGCAGCTATCCCGTGACCAAGACCGACGAGCAGTGGCGCGAACAGCTCACCCCCTCGGAGTATGAGGTGCTTCGCCAGGCCGGAACGGAACGGCCTGGCATCGGCGAGTACACCGACACCAAGACCCAGGGCGTGTACTCATGCCGGGCGTGCGACACCGAGCTGTTCCGCAGTGACACGAAGTTCGACAGCCACTGCGGCTGGCCCTCGTTCTACGCACCCCTTGCGCAGGACCGCGTCGAGTACATCGAGGATCGCAGCATGGGCACGAAACGGGTCGAAGTCCGTTGTGCCAGCTGCGGATCACATCTCGGGCACGTCTTCGAGGGTGAGGGCTATGACGTCCCGACCGACCAGCGCTACTGCATCAACTCGATATCCCTCAAGCTCCTCGAGTCGTGAGCCGGACACATCCGGCATCACGTCAGTATGGGCTTGAGCACGTCGAGCAGGCTCGGTGAGCCCGGCAGCACCTCCAGGTCGTACTTAACGCGGAACGCGGGCTTGCGGATGTCGATCACCCGGCGGAGGTCGATCGGCGTACCGATCACGACGACGTCGACATCCGCCGCGTCGATGATCTGCTCCATCTCGGCAAGCTGGCCTTCCGAGTAACCCATGGCGGGCAGGACCGGCCCGACGTCGTACTTGCGGAACGTGTCTGCGATCGTGCCAGTCGCCCAGGGACGGGGGTCGACGATCTCGGCCGCTCCATATGCCCGGGCCGCGAC
>JBDTMW010000089.1:0-8446 GCA_039934065.1 Actinomycetota bacterium
GCCAGCAGGTCGAGTGGGTCAACCTGCGGGTCACCGGCATCGGTCCGATCGCCCGACCCGTGCTGACCGAGATCTTGACCGCTGCGGACAGTGCCGAGCGTGCGCGCACCGGCACTCGTGGCGTCTGTTTCGACCCGGCCGACGGCTACGTCGACACCGGCATCTTCTGGCGGCCAGACCTGCGTGCCGGAGACGAGCTGAGGGGGCCGGTGATCATCGAGGAGTACGGCTCCACGGTCCCTGTCCACCCCGGCTTCACCGTCCGCGTCGACGCGTACGGCAACCTCGTGATCAACAGGGAGAACGCGAAGTGACCACCGAGACCTCTGCCGCCGTGAACGCTGTCGACCCCATCACCGTCGAGATCATCCAGGGCACCCTGGCCAGCGTCGAGATGGAGGTCGAGACCGCCATCGCGCGGACCTCCCGCTCGCCGATGATCCGCGACGCACATGACTTCCGTGCGGGCATCCACGACCGCCGCCTGCGCAAGCTGACCGGTCGGTCATACAGCGCCTTGGTCCACCCCATCGCGCGTGACTATCCGCTGGACACCATGCACGAGGGCGACGTCTTCTTCCACAACGACGTCTACGCGTCTGAGGGCGGCATCGGCCACCTGCCGGACCTGTGCGTGACTGTCCCGGTCTTCCATGAAGGTGTCGTTGTGGCGTTCGTCCAGGCTTTCGGCCACCACGACGACATCGGCGGCGCCTGCCCCGGCTCGATGCCGTCAAGTGCCACCAGCGTCTACGAGGAGGGGCTCATGGTTCCCCCAATTCGTTTGTGGGACAAGGGAGTTCCCAACGAGGCCGCGCTCAAGATCATGACTCGCAACTCCCGTATGCCCGAGTCGCTCGCCGCCGATCTCGACGCCGAGTGCTCCGCGTGCCTCATGGGCGCGGCCCGCCTCTCGGAGGTGTTCACCCGGTACGGTCGCGACACGGTGGAGTCCGCGTTCGACGCCATCCTGGACAAGACCACCGAGACCTACCGCCGCGAGATCCTGTCCAAGATCCCGGATGGCGAGTACGTCTGGGAGGACTACGCAGAGCACGATGGCGTCGACGAGCCCAGGCTGCACACCCAGCGAATCACGTTGACCAAGACCAGTACTGGCGGTCCGGGGGGTGGCCCCAAGCTGATCATCGACTTCACCGGCACCGCCCCGCAGGCCAAGGGGCCGATCAACCACTGTGGCGACTATGCCGACGGCAACTTCCTCAAGAAGTGGCTAGCCCCGATCCTGCGCAACCTGGCCGATACCCCCGAGCGGATGGCCGAGCTCGACGTCAACGAGGGCGTCGTGCCGTTGATCGAGATGAGGTTCCCGGAGAAGGGCACCCTGCTCACCCCGATCTTCCCGGCGCCGACCAACGCCCGCACCTTCGTGATCCTGCGGCTGCTCGGGGTGCTGGCCGGGGTGATCGCCAAAGCGGTGGACGGCAAGATGCCGGCAGACCAGGAGACGATCCGCTACACCGGCGTCTACGGGCACGACCGGGACGGCAACGACTACCTCATGCGCGAGGTGCTCGGCGGCGGCTCCGGCGGGCGGTACTACGCCGACGGCGAGGACACGATCCACGTCGTGCCCGACTCGCGGAACCTGCCGACCGAGTTCACCGAGAGCCGGTTCCCGTTCCTGGTCGAACGTCTCGGCCTCTCGGTCGACTCCGGCGGTCCCGGCCGCTACCGCGGTGGCCTCGGCTACGAGAAGCACCTGCGAATGCTCAAAGACGGCAACTTCATGTCCATCGCTGACCGATCGATCCTGGCCTGCTGGGGAGTCAAGGGCGGCAAGGCCGGCCGGTCATTCCAGGTGACCATTGACGTTGGCGGGCCGAACGAGCGTGAGGTCGACGCCCTCGCCGACAACGAGCCGGTGATCGCCGGTGAGGTAATCAGGATCCGCACGACCGGAGGCGGCGGGTGGGGTGACCCGCTCGAGCGACCGTATGCCGAGGTCGAGCGCGACCTGAGCTGGGGCAAGGTCTCCTTCGACGGGGCAAGGACTGGCTATGGTGTCGTGGCGGAAGGCACCAAGGAGTCCGTCCTGATCGACGCCGCAGCATCCGACGCCCTGCGCGAGTCGCTGCGCTCCGAGCGTTCCGGACAGGAGCCGTTCTTCGACCGGGGTCCCGGCTACGCCGAACTGTCCGGCGGGGCAACCTCGGCATCAGTCGACTGGCTGTGACGGCACCGGACAAGGAGCCAGTTGCCGCGACCACCCCGACCCACATGTGAAAGAGGCCCCATGACTTCCCCAGGCCCGCTGCGCGACATCGTCGTCATCGACCTGTCCCGTGCCCTGGCCGGCCCCCATGCCGGCATGATGCTGGGCGACCTGGGCGCGCGCGTCATCAAGGTCGAGACTCCCGGCGACGGCGACGACACCCGCAGCTGGGGCCCCCCTTTCGTCGGCCCTGAGGACGACCCGATCTCGACCTACTTCCTGTCCTGCAACCGCAACAAGGAGTCGGTCACCCTCGATCTCAAGAGCGAGGACGGGGTGTCGACGCTGGCTCGGCTGGCCACGCGCGCGGACGTGCTGATCGAGAACTTCCGGCCCGGTGTGATGGACCGGCTCGGGTTCTCCTCCGAGCGGCTGCACGACCTCAACCCGCGACTGGTGATCCTGTCGATCAGCGGCTTCGGCCATGACGGACCCGAAGGCGGCCGGGCCGGCTACGACCAGATCGCCCAGGGTGAGGCCGGGCTGATGTCCCTGACCGGCCCGGACCCGGAGCACCCGACCCGCGTCGGTGTCCCCATCGCGGACCTGCTCGCCGGGATGTACGGCGCGTACGGCGTCGTCGCGGCCCTGCACGAGCGCAACGTCACTGGCGTCGGAAGGGTAGTGCGGACAAGCCTTTTGGCCGCGGTCGTCGGCGTCCACGCCTTCCAGGGCACGCGCTATACGGTCGCCGGCGAGGTGCCCCGCGCGCAGGGCAACCACCACCCGTCGATCGTCCCGTACGGTCTTTTCAGCTGCGCCGACGGGACACTGCAGATCGCGGTCGGCAGTGACGGGCTCTGGCAGAAGTTCGCCCTCGAGTTCGGCCTGGACCCCAAGTCGGAGGGCTTTGCCACCAACGCCGACCGGGTCGGCAACCGCGAGACCGTGGTGGCCGCGATCAACGCCGTGTTCGCCGACCAGGCCCTTGCCGATCTGCTTGCGCGACTCGAGGCCACCGGCATACCGGCCGGTCAGGTTCGCACCCTTGACAGCGTGTACGGGTGGGACCAGACCCGCTCGCAGGGGCTGGTCATCAGCGTCGACCATCCGGTGCTTGGCACGATCGAGCTGCCCGGTCCACCCCTCCGCTTCGACGACCTCACCTACGCGGGCGGGCGCTCTGAGCACCTGCCGCCACCTGGGTTGGGTGCGCACAACGAGAGTGTTCGCGGCTGGCTCGACGAGCTGGATCGCACGCAACCGGCACCCGGCAAGACGGGGGAATGACATGACAAAGGTCGAACGTCTGGGGGCGCGGGACCTGCTGGAGACGGTGCTGGACCCCGGCAGCTGGCAGAGCTGGGACAGCACGCCGCAACAGGTGGCCGTCCCCGGAAGCGCCTATGCCGTGGAACTCGTGGATGCCGAGATCAAGGCCGGCACCGACGAGGCCCTGATCACCGGGCAGGGAACCCTTCAGGGCCGTCCGGTGGCCGTCGTGGTGAGTGAGTTCCGCTTCCTGGCGGGCTCGATCGGTCACGCTGCAGCCGAGCGCCTCGTGCTGGCGGTCGAACGCGCGACCCGCGAGGGACTGCCGCTGATCGGCGCGCCCGCGTCCGGCGGCACCCGCATGCAGGAAGGCACCGGCGCCTTCGTCGGCATGGTCAAGATCGCCGCGGCCGTGACGGCTCACCGGGACGCCGGCCTGCCGTATCTGGTCTATCTGCGCCACCCCACGACCGGTGGGGTCCTGGCCTCCTGGGGGTCGCTGGGTCACGTGACGGTGGCCGAGCCCGCTGCCATGATCGGATTCCTGGGGCCGCGCGTCTACGAGGCCGTCTATGACGTGCCGTTCCCTCCCGGCGTGCAGGTGGCTGAACACCTCTATGAGCGCGGGCTGGTCGACGCCGTGCTGCCGGTCGAGGCGCTCGCCGAGGTCGCTGCCCGGGCACTCAACGTGCTGATGGCTCCCCGCGAAGGTCTGCCCGACATCCCCGAGCTGCCGCTTGAGACCCTGCCGGACGTCCCCGCCTGGGAGTCGATCACGCGCTCGCGTCGTCCCGAAAGACCAGGCGTGAGAACGCTGCTCAAGCTCGGCGCCACAGATGTGGTGCCACTGCACGGGACGGGGCAGGGGGAGCAGGACTGGGCTCTGCTGATCGCCTTGGCGCGCTTCGGCGGAGCACCCTGCGTCGTCCTGGGTCAAGACCGTCGCTACCAGAGCCTGGACAGTCCCCTCGGCCCGGCCGGGTTGCGCGAGGCGCGGCGGGGGATGCGCCTGGCCCGCGAGCTCAAGCTGCCGCTGGTCAGCATCATCGACACAGCCGGGGCCGCGCTGAGCAAGGAGGCAGAGGAGGGCGGCATCGCCGGTGAGATCGCCCGTTGTCTGTCCGAGCTGGTGATGCTCGATGCGCCCACCCTGTGCGTGCTGCTCGGCCAGGGGACCGGCGGCGGCGCGCTCGCGCTGATGCCGGCGGACCGTGTCATCTGCGCCCAGCACTCCTGGCTGTCGCCGCTGCCGCCCGAGGGCGCTTCGGCGATCCTGTACCGCAACATCGAGCACGCGCCCGAGCTGGCCGCCTCACAAGGGGTCCGCTCCGTCGATCTGCTCCGGGACGGCATCGTCGACCGCATCGTCGCCGAGCATCCCGACGCGGCCGACGAGCCGGCTGAGTTCGTTGCCAGGCTGAGCGAGGTGCTTGCGCACGAGCTGGGCGTGCTGCTGCGAGCGGACCCCGCCGACAGGCTGGCGGCCAGGATGGCGCGTTACCGGCGGCTGGGGTGAGCCGGCCAGGGCGTCGGGGGTCCAAAGACCTGCCAAGCAGTCCCTTGTCGTTGGGCAGATTCCGCTCACGTCAACCGGCATGCCGTTACGTAGGCTGGCAATATTGCCCAGTCCCGGTGTGAACTGACCAAAGAAGGAGGTATGTCGTGCGGGTTCTCCTCGCCCTTGGCGGGAATGCCATGACCGCAGCCGACGGCAGCGCGACCCCGGAGGCGCAGCAGTCGGCGATCGCCGGTGCGATGGAGTCGGTCGCCGGGCTGATCGCCGCCGGTCACGAGGTCGTCATCACGCACGGCAACGGTCCCCAGGTCGGCAACCTCCTGGTCAAGAACGAGCTGGCAGCCGGGGTCGTCCCGCCGGTGCCCCTGGACTGGTGTGGCGCCCAGACGCAGGCCACGATCGGCTTCACGATCATCAACACCTTGGAACGCAGCCTCCGCCGTCACGGTTGCGAACCCCGCGTCACGGCCATCGTCACCCGCGCCCTCGTGGACGGGAACGACCCCGGCTTTACCGAACCAACCAAGCCGATCGGCCGGTTCCTGCCGTATGACCGGGCCAAGACGCTGATCGAGCACGGACAGGTGTGGCAGGACCGCGGCGACAAGGGCTGGCGTCGCATCGTCGCCTCGCCGGCTCCGATGGAGGTTCTGGAGACCCCAGTGGTTCTCACCCTCATCGCCGCCGGATACGTCGTCGTCGCGGCCGGCGGCGGCGGCATACCGGTGGTGCGTGATCCTGACGGCGGCGTGAGCGGCGTGGAGGCGGTCATCGACAAGGACCTCACCGCAGCACTGCTCGCGCGCTCCGTGGGTGCCGATGTCCTCGTCATCGCCACCGACGTCGACAACGCGATCATCGGCTTTGAGACCCCTGAGGCCAGGCCTATCCACTCCGTCACGCTGGACGAGATGCGCGACCTCGCCTCCGCCGGCCATTTCGCCAGCGGCTCGATGGGGCCCAAGGTCATGGCGGCCATCCAGTTTGTCGAGCGGGGGGGGCAGCGGGCGGTGATCACCTCGCTGGAACACATCGAGGCGGCGATCACGGGCGAGTTCGGGACGGTCATCGAGGGCCGCACTGACTCGTCAGGCAACAACGCGTCACATATCGGCTGAACCCCAGACAGAGACATAGCAAACCCATTGCAGGACAACGAAAGGTGACACCGATGCCAGAGCCCATTGAGGTCCGCAAGGTCCCGATCCACAGCGTCTCGGACTCCTCCGAGCTGACCAAGCTCATCGATGACGGTGTCCTGGAAGCCAACCGGGTGATCGCGATCATCGGCAAGACGGAGGGCAACGGCGGGGTCAACGACTACACCAGGATCCTTGCCGACCGGGCCTTCCGAGAGGCGCTGATCGCCAAGGGCGCCCCGGCCGAGCAGGTGAGCCAGATCCCGATCGTCTGGTCAGGCGGCACCGACGGCGTCATCAGCCCGCACGCGACGATCTTCGCGACTGTCGACCCGGCCAAGGCCGAGCAGACTGACGAGCCCCGGCTCACCGTCGGCTTCGCGATGAGCGAGCCGATCCTGCCCGAGGAGATCGGCTATGTCGGCATGGTCACCAAGGTGGCCGACGCGGTCAAGGTCGCCATGGAGCGGGCCGGCATCTCTGACCCGGCTGACGTCCACTACGTCCAGACCAAGACGCCGTTGCTGACCATCCACACGATTCGCGACGCCAAGTCGCGCGGCAAGAGCGTCTGGACCGAGCACACCCACGAGTCCATGGACCTGTCCAACGGCACCACCGGCCTCGGCATCGCAGTCGCCCTCGGCGAGATCGACATGCCCACCGACGCGGACATCATGCACAACCGCAACCTCTACTCCGCGGTGGCTTCCTGCTCGTCGGGCGTGGAGCTCGACCAGGCACAGGTCGTCGTGGTCGGCAATGCGCGCGGCGTGGGTGGCCGCTACCGCATTGGTCACGGCGTCATGCAGGACGCCCTGGACGCCGACGGCATCTGGTCCGCCATCACAGATGCCGGTCTCGAGCTGCCGGATCGCCCGCGCAGCAGCGACCTCGAGGGCCGGTTGGTCAACGTGTTCCTCAAGTGCGAGGTCAGCCAGGACGGCATGGTGCATGGACGCCGCAACGCGATGCTCGACGACTCCGACGTGCACTGGCACCGTCAGATCAAGTCGGCGGTCGGCGGAGTGACGGCCTCGGTTACCGGCGACCCCGCCGTCTTCGTCTCGGTGTCGGCCGCCCACCAGGGCCCCGATGGTGGTGGCCCAGTCGCGGCGATCGTCGACCTTGGCTCGGGCGAGCCGACTGGATACCGCTACACCCGATAGCTCGACGCGACCCGCTGGCCCGCGCTCTGTCCTCCGACGTGGCGCGGGTCTCCGGCGGCGCCCGGTGTCCATCCTGCGTAGGCTTTGCCGCGACACGTCTCGCGCGACTCGGACAAGAACTCATCCGATGTCGCATGCATCGCGCATGCATCGCGCACGTCAGGTAGCCGAGGAGCAGTCAATGAGCCACGTCGTCATGGCCGAAATGGTCGCCAGCGTCTGGAAGGTCGTGGCCAGCGCGGGGGACAGCGTCGAGCCCAACGACACACTCGTGATCCTGGAGTCGATGAAGATGGAGATCCCGGTGCCGGCCGAGGTCGCCGGCGTCGTCAGGGAGATGACGGTCAACGAGGGGGACGTGGTCAACGAGGGCGACTCCATCGCGGTGATCGAGCCGTCCTGAGGCAGGGAATGTGCGGTTCAGTCCGGACGTTTTCAGAGGTAGTTGAAAGCGAAACGACATAGGGAGTATGCCGTGCCTGCCGTCACCGTTCCTGACCTGACCGTTCTGCCGCGCGTGCCCGCCCTGCCGGCCGACGTCAGACATCGTCCGGTCGTGTCGATCACCAGCGCGCCGACGGCTCTCGAGGGCCTGGGGTTCCCCGTCAAGAGAGCGTTCGCCGGTGTGGACCTGACGCTGCTCGACCCCTTCATCCACCTGGACGAGATGGGCGAGGTCGAGTACGCACCGGGCGAGCCCAAGGGCACGTCGTGGCACCCGCACCGCGGCTTCGAGACCGTTACCTACATCATCGACGGGATCTTCGACCACCAGGACTCCTTCGGCGGCGGCGGCACGATCACCAACGGCGACACCCAGTGGATGACTGCCGGCAGCGGGATCCTGCACATCGAGGCCCCGCCGGAGCATCTGGTGGTCTCGGGCGGCTTGTTCCACGGTTTCCAGCTGTGGGTCAACCTGCCCAAGAGCGACAAGCTGATCGCACCGCGCTACCAGGATCTGCGCTCCAGCACGGTCGCCATGGTCAGCTCTCCCGATGGCGGCTCGCTCGTGCGCGTCATCGCCGGCGACGTAGCCGGTCATGCCGGCCCGGGGTCGACGCACACCCCGATGTCCATGGTTCACGCGACGATTGCGCCCGGCGCCGAGCTTGAGCTGCCCTGGCGGCCGGACTTCAACGCGCTGGTCTACGTCATGAGCGGTGACGGCTTC
>JBDTMW010000090.1:0-8371 GCA_039934065.1 Actinomycetota bacterium
CGAGGTCGCCGACGGCTGGGGTCAGGTCGAGCTCGGCGGCATCGTGCGTCTGGACCGTCCGGTGGACCCGACGGCGATGCCGGACCCAGGACTGCAGATCGTCGACGTCGCCGGCCGGCCGGTGCCTGAAGGTGACACCGGCGAACTGGTTCTCGGCCGACCGTGGGCCGGGACCATGCGTGATGCCGAAGGCCCGACGATAGAGGTCACCAAGGATCACTGGACCCGCCACCCGTCGGTCTATGCGACCGGTGACCTGGCCCGGCTCGGATCGGACGGCGCGATCGAGTTCCTGGGGCGCACCGACGAGGTGGTGTCGGTGGCTGGGCAGCTCGTGTCGCTCACGGAAGTGCGTGAGGTGCTACTGGCCCACCCCTTCGTGCGGTCCGCCGACGTCGTTGAACGCAAGGACGCCCAGCTCGGCCGATCCCTTGCCGCCGCAGTGGTTCTCGCAGCCGAAGCGCTCCCCCAGAAGCCGGATCTTGCAGCGGTGTCCCGCGATCTGCTCGATGCGGTCCGTGAGGTGATGGGCGGGCTGGCGCGGCCGCGCATACTGCTGTTCGTGGACCGTTTCGGTGACGAGCTCACCGCCTCAGACCGACGAGAGGCGCTGGCAACGATGGCTGCCCGCGAGAGGAACGGACCGCTGCAGGTGACCTGGTCGCAGGTCCTGGCGGCCGCTTCCCAAACCCCGAAAAGATAGGCGTGGCCGAACTCGTTTGAAGCCTACGAACGCGATGCGCAGGGATAGCATCGACCCATGACGGTGACGACGGACAGCCGCGGCCCGGTCGCGTCGTACAGCTCTTGGCTCCCTCGCCTGTCTGGCGCAGTGTTGAAGGACCTCAGGTTGTGGATGCTTGCGTTCGGGCTGCTGATCGGCTTGGCGTTCCCGTTTGTCGTGATTCTGCTGGGAGTGTCACGTGACATCGCATTGCGCCCTAGCTTCTTCATCGCGACCCTGCTAGCCGGGTTCGTGGTCGCCGAGGTCAACCATCTGCTTGCCCGGGCTGTGGTGGGGGTGCGGCTGCGGTCTCTGGCCAGCGGCATGCAACGCGTCGAGGAATCACTGGTCGAGGCCTCAACCAGCGGCGACTGGGCCGCGTGCGACCCGACCACCTGCACGGTCCCGGTCGACTCGACCGACGAGCTGGGGGACGTGGCCGCGTCGTTCAACCGCCTGGTCGCTGGGCTTTCCACCACTCGTCTGGTGTCCGACGGGATCAAGTCACTCTCGAGGGCATTGGCAGCCCACCTGGAGCTGGGAGAGCTGGCTGAGGCGACGTTGCTTGAGCTGTCGATCCGGACCAGCTGTGATGCCTCGGGCTTGTTCGTCGTCAGCAACGGGCGAGTTGAGGTTGCGGGCTCAAGCGGTATTCGCGATCCCGAGAAGCTGGCGTCAGCCGAGACCGTGCTCACAGCGCTGCGCACAGCGCAGCCCACCGTGCTCCGCCTGCCAGCTGATGTCGTGGTCAGCGGGTCGCTGGTGGACTTCATCCCCCAGGAGGTGCAGGTCCTGCCGGTGCTCTACGGCGTGGTGCCCGTGGGCGTCCTGGTGGTGGCCTTCGCGCAGCCGAGCACTCCCGAGGCCAGCGCGGTGCTGAACGCCACACTGCCAGGTCTTGCAGTCGCCTTGAACAACTCCCTCAACCACGAAGACCTGCAGCGGGTCGCGGCACTGGACCCGCTGACCGGTGCCTACAACCGGCGGTTCGGTCTGCAACGGCTGACGGAGGAGTTCGGCCGCTCGACCCGGTCCAGCGATCCCCTCGGCGTGCTGATGCTCGACCTCGACCATTTCAAAGCCGTCAACGACACCTACGGGCACCTCGTCGGCGACCGGGTGCTGCAGACCGTGGCGCGGGCGACGCGGCAGGTCCTGCGAGAGGGAGACGTGCTCCTGCGCTACGGCGGCGAGGAGTTCATCATCATCCTGCCTGGGGCGGGACGTGACGATCTGCTGCAGATGGCCGAACGGGTCCGCCGCGCTGTGGCCGAGGCGGAGACCTCCGAGGCCGGCCAGCGCATCCCGGTCACGGTGAGTATCGGTGGATCCGGACTACCCGACAAGAACGCCACTGACCCGACAGAGCTGATCCGGATGGCCGACGTGGCCCTGTACGCCTCAAAGGAATCCGGACGCAACCGCTGCGTCATCGCCTGACAGTGACGGGTCAGGGTGCCAAGCCGGCCGTGGCCGGGTGGAGAAAGGTGCCTGCCTACGCGACGCTAGGGAGCGTGCGGGAGCAGGTCGCCGCGGTCGAACGTCTGGGCTGTCGCCCGGGCACTCGGCGTGCCGACATCCGGGTCAGCCCCCGCGGCCAGCAGCACCCGGACCACGTCGTCCTCCCCCTTGAAGATCGCGCTGGCCAACGGGCTCTTCCCGCGGTCGTTGGGGCGGTCCGGGTCGGCACCCAGCGCCACCAGTGCAGTGACTGTCTCTGCGTGCCCGTGGTAGGAGGCCAGCATCAGCAAGGTGTTGCCCGTCGCATCCGTGAGGTTCACCGGAACCCCCTGCTCGAGGTACGCCCTGAGTCGCTCCGTGTCGCCCGCGCGCGCGAAGTCGAAGCAGGCGTGCGCGATCGAGACCAGCTGCAGATCTGGCGCAATGTCGACGCTGTCGTCCCACGGCCTGTCTGGGATCATGACCTCAGGTTAGGACGAGAGCGCCCCTCCGTTCTAGAAGCCTCTCTGGTCTAGAACTTGTCGAAACCCCGTTGGCCGGGCGTCGCCACCTGGTGGTGGTCCTCGATACGCACCACCGCCGCCCGCCCGGATCCCGCCACCAGGCGCAGGTGATGACCGCTCGGGCAGACGGCATCGAGCGGGTGCAGCTCAGCCCGGCTCTCATCGGCTCCTGAGACCACCGCCGATCCGGTGAGCAGCACCAGCACCTCGCTTTCGGAGACGGCGGTCGGCCGGGTTTCGGACAGATCCCTGACGGCAACCACGGCCGAATGCCGGTCGGCACGCGTCATCACGTTGAGGTCACGAGTCGGCCCAGCCGGCAGACTGCATGAGGTCTGGCTCGCCCCTTCGAAGCTCAGCGACTCGTGCAGACCCAGGACGTGGGCGACCCCGTCGACCACGAGATCCATCCGGTCGCCCTCAACCAGCGTGATCACGCGGTCGAAACCCGGGAACGCCGAGAACGGGCCTGGCTCGCTGACATCGGCGATGCTGATCCGCCAGTCGAAGCCGTCCGGCCCAGACCCGCCAGAGGCCACGATCTCGCGCGTCACGCCGCCGCCGTTACGCCAGGGCACGGCGGGGAGCTCGGTGAAGCGCACGATGCCCAGGTGTCCGGGGCCGTGGACTGGATCTGGGCTCGAACGTTGGCCTTGCGTCTGGTCAGGACCCATGTCGGCCGCGCTCCTCGAGCGCGCTGGCGATGGGAACACCAGGTCGATAAGTCAGATGCAGGTATGACGGCGCGTCCAGGAGCGTCAAGTCCGCGCGGTTCCCGGGTCTGATCACGCCGATATCAGCGCGGTGCAACGACTTGGCACTCACAACGGTCGCGGCTCGCAGGGCCTCCGCCGGCGTCATGCCCATCTCGCGAACCGCCAGCGCCAGAACAAACGGCATCGACGACGAGTAGCAGGTGCCGGGGTTGCAGTCGGTGGCCAGAGCGACACTCACGCCGGCGTCGACCAGGCGCCGAGCGTCGGGGTATCGCGAACGTGTGGAGAACTCCGCACCGGGTAGGAGCGTGGCAACGGTGGTGTCTGATGCTGCGACGAGCGCCTCGATGTCCTCTTCGGACAGGAAGGTGCAATGGTCAACGCTGGCAGCACCCATCTCGACCGCGAGGCGCACGCCGGGGCCGGGGCCTAGCTGGTTGCCGTGAACTCGAAGGCCGAGACCTGCGTCCCGACCCGCGGACAGCACGACCCGTGCCTCGTCCCCGGTGAACGCGTGCGGGCTGCGTGGCTCGCAGAACACGTCGATCCAGCGGGCGTGGGGGGCACACGCCGACAGCATCTCTCCGGTGACCAGCGCGACATAGTCGCTGCGCCGGTCGACATACTCCGGAGGCACGACATGGGCGCCGAGAAACGTTGTCTCAGAGCTGAACTCGGCAGCGATCCGCAACGAACGCGCCTCATCGTCAACGCTGAGGCCGTAGCCGCTCTTGATCTCGACCGTGGTCGTTCCTTGGGCGCGCATCTCGGCAACACGCGCGCGGACCAGGGCACGCAGCGAGTCGTCATCGGCGGCCCGGGTGGCCCGGACCGAGTCGGCGATACCGCCACCGTCGTACCTGACGCCGGTCATCCGGGCGGCAAACTCCGCCGAGCGGTCACCCGCAAAGACGAGGTGCGAGTGTGAGTCGACGAAGCCCGGGATGACCGAACACCCGCCCACGTCCCGACGCCGATCCGCCTCTGGCGCCCTCGCCGCCGGCCCGACCCACGAGATGAGCCCGCCCTGAACAACGACCGCAGCGTCGCGTAGAAGGCCCAGCCGCTCCGAGTGGTCGGCCCCCTCCAGCTGCTCGTCGTTGGTGACAAGCTCGGCGATGCCAGTGATCACAGTCGATGTCATGCGCTCTCCCAGATGGGGTCAATCGCCTTTTGCAGCAACGATCCGACGTCGCCCAGCACGTGTCGACCACCGGTCACCACAGCCCGGCCGTCCACGATCACGGTGTCGACGTCAGCAGCGGTGGCAGACATGAGGATCTGCTCCGGCAGGCTCCCCGCGGTTCGCGGGCTATCGGGCCTGACCGCGACCAGATCGGCACGCGCCCCCACCTCGAGCCGCCCGGCATCACCCCAGCCCAGGCTCTCGTGCCGGGTCGCCGCCGCCAGGAGCTCGTCCGGGCGGAACCGCCCACGCTGCAACGAGCCGAGCCGCTCGTGCATCTCCATCGCCCTCGCCTCCTCGAACAGGTCGACCACGGCGTGCTGGTCCGACCCCAGGGAGAGCGGCGAGCCCGCGACGCTCAACGAGCGGGAGGGTCCGATGCCGTCAGCCAGATCCCGCTCGGTCGTCGGGCAGAGGCAGACCGTCGTACGGCTTGCCCCCAATGTCGCGATGTCCTTGTCTGTCAGGTGTGTCGCATGGACAACCGTGGTCATTGGGCCCAGCACCCCTTCCGCTTCCAGCAGTGCGGTCGGCGTCATGCCGTAGAAGCCCTGGCAGACCTCATTTTCGGCAGGCTGCTCAGAGAGATGGACGTGCAGCGGCCGACCTTTCGCTGCCGCGGCGACGATGCCGAGCTGGCTTCGGGGCACTGCCCGCACAGAGTGGATGCCCACGCCCACACGCATCCCGGCGGACTCTGTGAGGCCAGCGAGGCGATCGGCCCAATGGTCCGCGTCCCGATCGCTGAAACGCAGTTGGGTCGCATCCAGCGGGCTGTGCCCGGTACTGCTCAACCCACCGGCCAGATAACAGGTATCGAGCAGGGTCAGCCGGATCCCGGCATCGGCTGCCGCCTGACGCAGGGCCTCACCCATCGCGTTCGGGTCGTCATAGGACGCACCACCCGGAGCATGGTGGAGGTAATGGAACTCCCCGACCGTGGTGATGCCAGCCAACGCCATCTCGGCATATGTCGCGGTGGCCAGCGCAAGGTAGGAGCCCGGATCCAGTTGCAAGGCAACGGCATACATCCGCTCACGCCAGGTCCAAAAAGTGCCACCGCCATCGTGGGTCCGACCGCGCAGGGCACGATGGAAAGCATGGCTGTGGGCGTTGGCCAAACCAGGAAGAACGACCCCTGGCAGGACCTGGGCACCTGCGGGCGGGGACGCAGCATTAACTGCAGTGAACCGGCCAGCCGCCACCTCGAACGTCACGTCACGCGCGAGTCCAGAAGGAAGCAGGGCGTATGCCGCCCACCACCGCGTCAACGGGACAGTTCCTCGGTCACCCGGGTCAGCGCCTCGACACCCCGGTGACAGTCCTCGCGTTCGGCGAACTCAGCAGGTGAGTGCGAGATCCCGGTGGGATTGCGGACGAACAGCATGGCTGTCGAAACTCCGGCGGTGGCCAGGACTCCCGCATCGTGCCCTGCGCCAGTCCCCAGCATCGGGGCATCGTCGAGCAGCTCTGAGAGCCGAAGCGCCAAAGGTACGTCGAAGACGGTCTCCGGGGTCCAGGACTCCTCAACGGCGGTGCTGCCGGACTGACGTCCAACGGCTTCGACGACCGCCCGCACCTCTGACTCACCAGGGCCTCGAGCGTCCAGCCAGGCCGTCACCCGCGACGGAATCGCGTTGACACCATTGGGTTCCACCCGCACCTTGCCAATCGTGGCGACGCACCCATGCGTCTCGGCGGCCTCACGAGCCGCCAGCACTGTCCTCGCCAGGTCGAGCATCGGGTCATGGCGGTCCTCAAGCCGGGTGGTGCCGGCATGGTTGGCCTCGCCCTGCAGATCAATGCGCCAGCGCCCGTGGGGCCGGATGACGGAACCGACGGCGACGGGACGGCCGAGGTCGATCAGGCCGCGCCCCTGCTCCACGTGCAGCTCGACGTACGTCCCGATCCGGCGGAGCGTCTCGTCGTCGGGGCCGAGGTGTGCCGTGTCGTGGCCCGCAGCAGTCATCGCCTCGGCCATCGTGACGCCGTCCCCGTCCCGGAGACCTCGAGCCTTGTCTGCACCGAGCTTGCCTGTGATCAAACGGGATCCGGCGCAGGCAATGCCAAAGCGCGCGCCTTCTTCGTCCATGAAGTTCACGACGGCAATGGGACAGGAGGGCACAAAACCCTTGGCCCGCAAGGCATCGATGACGGCGAGCGCCGAGACAACCCCCAGCGGACCGTCGAAAGCCCCCCCGTCCGGGACCGAGTCGAGGTGGGAGCCGATCACGACTCCTGGACGACCGGCTGCGACGGCGGCATCCGGGTCACCCCACCACGCCCACTGGTTGCCGGCGCGGTCGAGGACCACGTCCATACCGCGCGCTGAAGCCTCACCGGCAAACCACTCGCGCAGCGTCGCGTCGACCCGGGTCCACGCAAAGCGTCGATAGCCGCCAGTACTTGCCTCGCGGCCGATGGGTTCGATCGCCGACCACATGCCGTCGAATGCCGTCGTGTCGAAGGTCATGACCTCAACCTAGGCGAATCTCATTGTTCAGGCCTCGTTCATCGGGATCCGCACCCCACGTTCGGCGGCCACGCGATCGGCGATCTCGTAACCGGCGTCGACGTGGCGGATGACACCCATGCCGGGATCGTTGGTCAGGACCCGCGCGAGCTTCTCGGCAGCCAGCGCCGTACCGTCCGCCAACGAGACCTGGCCGGCGTGGATGGAGCGGCCGATACCGACGCCGCCGCCGTGGTGGATCGAGACCCACGTGGCACCCGACGCCGTGTTGATCAGCGCGTTGAGCAGAGGCCAGTCCGCAATGGCGTCGGAGCCGTCGGCCATGGACTCGGTCTCGCGGTAGGGGGATGCCACAGAGCCGGCGTCGAGGTGGTCGCGACCGATGACGATCGGCGCATCGAGCTCGCCCGAGGCGACCATCTCGTTGAACCTCAGGCCGGCGACGTCACGCTCGCCGTAGCCCAGCCAGCAGATGCGGGCCGGGAGGCCCTGGAAGGCGACCTTCTCGCCGGCGGCGCGCATCCACTTCTGGAGATGGTCGTTGTCAGGGAACAGGTCCATCACGGCCTTGTCCGTCTTGTAGATGTCCTGCGGGTTGCCCGAGAGCGCGGCCCAGCGGAAGGGACCCTTGCCCTCACAGAACAACGGGCGGATGTACGCCGGAACGAAGCCCGGGAACTCGAACGCCCTTTCGTAGCCGCCCAGCTGGGCCTCAGCGCGGATCGAGTTGCCGTAGTCGAAGACCTCGGCGCCGCCGTCCTGGAACTCGACCATGGCCTGGACGTGCTTCGCCATCGACGCCCGTGCCCGGTCAGTGAACTCCTCTGGCTTCTTCTCTGCGTAGTCGTGCCAGTCGCCCAGGTCGATGCCCTCGGGGAGGTAGGAAAGAGGGTCGTGCGCACTGGTCTGGTCGGTGACGATGTCGATCTCCACACCGCGACGCAGCAGCTCAGGGAAGACGGTGGCGCAGTTGCCGACCAGACCGACCGAGAGGGCCCTCCGGTCCCGCTTGGCAGCCAGGCACTGGGCGACCGCGTCGTCCATGTCCGCAGCGATGACGTCGAGGTAGCGATGCTCCACGCGTCGTTCAAGACGTGTCGCGTCCACGTCCACGAGCAGGCAGACGCCGTCGTTCATCGTCACGGCCAGCGGCTGCGCGCCACCCATCCCACCGGCACCACCGGTGAGGGTGAGCGTCCCGGCGAGCGTGCCGTTGAAGCGCTTTGCAGCCACGGCGGCGAAGGTCTCATAGGTGCCCTGGAGGATGCCCTGGGTGCCGATGTAGATCCACGAGCCGGCCGTCATCTG
>JBDTMW010000091.1:0-8345 GCA_039934065.1 Actinomycetota bacterium
GCAGGGATCGCAACCTATCCGGCGGATCTTGCCGCAGCGATCGCCGTCAGCACCAAGAACGGAGTCGGTCACGACCGGCCCCTCGTGATCAAGGTGCCCGAGTCGCGCGACATCGTGGGCAATCCCATCGTGGTCGCCATCACCGGCGGGGACTCGAACGCGGCCGCTGATGCGGCCAGCACGGCGTTCCAGAAGCTTCTGGACGCCGAGCAGTAACGGATCGGGCGGATGTCCAAACAGGTCGGCCTCATGCTGACCTTGGCCATCCGCCCGTGACCGTTGGTCGACAGCTGGCTCAAGTACTCAGTGTGAGGTAATCGATGATCGGCACGGTCACCACCAGGCCCACCGTGTGGAAGGCCTATTCCGCATGGGCAAACCGACACCGCAAGTGGTTCTTCGCGGCACCCGCGATGATCTTCGTCGGGTTGCTGATTGCCGTCCCGCTGGCGTGGACCGGCTATCTCAGCCTCACCGACGCTCAGGGATCTGTCCGCGCCGAGTCCAATTTCGTCGGGGTCGCGAACTACCTGCAGGTCCTTGGCGACACGCAACGATTCTGGCCCGCCGTGCTGCGCACGTTCATCTTTACCGGAGGCGCGGTTGCCACGGAAATGGTGCTGGGTATGGGGATCGCGCTCCTGCTCTGGCGGCCGTTCAAGGGAGAGAAGTGGGTCCGCGTTGCGATCCTGCTTCCGTTGGTGGCGACTCCTGTTGCGGTCGGCATGATGTGGCGTCTGATCTTCGACCCGAACATCGGGTTCGCCAACCAGCTCCTCAGCTGGTTCGGCATATCCGCGCAACCTTGGCTGTCCGGCCAGACAACGGCGCTTCCCACGTTGATCTTCGTCGACGTCTGGCAGTGGACGCCGATGGTTGTCCTGATCCTGCTGGCCGGACTGACTTCCCTCTCGGAGGAGCCGGACGAAGCGGCGCGGGTCGACGGCGCGAATGCCTGGCAACGGTTCAGGTACGTCACCCTCCCGCTGATCAGATCGACGGTCATCGTCGCCATCGTCCTGCGCGGCATCGACGCGCTCAAGACATTCGACATCCTGTACTCGACCAAGGGCAAGGGCGGCGGCTCATTTCATGAGGTGGAGACGCTCAACGTGTACGCGTTCGGATTGAGCTTTGACTACAACGACTACGGGATCTCTTCGACCGTACTGATCCTGTTCTTCCTGCTCATCATCGTGATCATGTGGATGGTCACGCATCGTAGAAAGGAAGAAGAGTCATGACCGCAACCGTGACGGATCACCCGGCGCCGGCGCCGACGACACCGCTACGGCGACGGCGACGCAAGTCGCGTGCCTACCCGATCTTCCGCGTGGTTGTGTTGACGACGACGGTGTTGCTGTTCATCGCTCCGTTGGTGTGGATGCTGGTGGCGTCCTTCAAGACGAACGTCGATATCTACGACTCAAGCAAGACGGTGTTCTTCACTCCCACAATGGACAACTACTCCAATGTGCTCGGTCGCAACAACTACTTCGACTTCATCTTCAACAGCTTCTGGGTCGCCCTGTGGTCCACAGTGTTTTCGCTTGTCCTGGGAGTGCCCGCTGCCTATGCCATGAGCCGGTTCAGTATGAGTCGGTCGGCGATGGTGGTGCTCATGGCTCGCATCATCCCCGGAGTGAGCCTGCTCGTTCCCTGGTATTTCATCTTCGCCAACATGCGCCTGGTCGGCGGCTTCGCCGTGTTGATCCTCTCCCACATGTTCGTCGCGCTACCGCTGATCGTCTACATCATGATGTCGTTCTTCGACTCCCTGCCAACTGAGCTCGAGGACGCTGCGCAAGTTGATGGGCTGACTCCGATCGGGGCCTTCCTGCGGATCACGCTCCCGCTGTCCGTACCGGGCCTGGCGACTGCGGGTATCTTGTCGTTCATCTTCTCCTGGAACAACTTCATGTTTGCTCTGGTACTCGCCGGAGCGAGCACCAAGACGCTTCCGGTGGCGATCTTCAACTTCGTGTCGTATGCCAGCATCGACTGGGGCGGTCTGATGGCTGCGTCGGTCGTCGTCACGGTCCCGATCATGGTGATCGCTCTCTTCACGCAGAAGTACATCGTGGCCGGCCTCACCGCCGGTGCGACCAAGGGCTGATCGGCGATGAGCAGTTCAATCCAGTCTGGTTTCATCGCGCCGATCATCATCATGGGCATGCAGGGCTCGGGGAAGAGCACGATCGGCGAGCTGCTCGCCCAACGTCTTGGCGTGCCCTTCATTGATGGCGACAGCCTGCATTCGACCGCGAACAAGGACTGGATGGCTTCCGGACACGCGCTTTCCGACGCGCGACGACTGCCATGGCTGCATGAGGTCGGATTGTGCCTTGAGCTCGGCGACGGGTCCGGCGTTGTGGTGGCGTGCTCAGCGCTCAAGCGCAGCTACCGCGATCTGCTCAGGGAACACGCTCCGAACATGCTCACCATCTTCGCCCGCGGCGACATTGGCCTGATCCACGAACGGATCATGGCCAGGCGTCACGAGTACATGCCGTCCTCTTTGCTGCCAACCCAGCTGGAGGATCTCGAGGAGCGACAGGATGACGAACCAGGTCTCACGGTCGACATCGCCGAGACCCCCGAGCAGATTGTCGAGTCCATCATGACCATGATCTCCGACAGCCACCTCATCCCGGAGAAGCGCCGACCATGAGAGTCAGCAGGGTGGAGACCTTCCTGGTAGCCCCGCGCTGGTTGTTCGTGCGGATCGAGACCGACGCCGGTGTCGTGGGCTGGGGCGAGGCGAGCCTTGAGGGACACTCGGATGCGGTGCGCACGGTCGTTGAACAGTTTGCAGAGCACCTCGTCGGTAGCGATCCTGCGTGCATCGAAGATCACTGGCAGGTCCTCACGAAAAGTGGCTTCTACCGCGGTGGCCCGATTCTTGGCAGTGCCGTGTCCGGAGTCGACCAGGCGCTGTGGGACATCAAGGGCAAGAGCCTTGGGGTCCCTGTGTACGAGCTGCTTGGTGGGGCGGTCCGCGACCGCATCCGTATGTACGGCTGGGTCGGCGGCGACGACCCGAGCGGCGTAGCCGAGGCCATCCAGGCGCAGCTTGACGTCGGGCTGACCGCTGTCAAGATGAATGCCTCTGGCTCGATGGGGCCGCTGGGCACGGTGGCCGAGATCGACGGCGTGCTAGAGCGTGTGGCCTCGGCGCGCGAGGTGCTGGGACCGCACCGGGATGTTGCCGTCGACTTTCATGGACGCCTGACGCTGGCCAACGCCCGCCGGATCGCACCCCTGCTGGAGCCGTTGCGTCCGTTCTTCATCGAGGAGCCGGTGGTTCCCGAGAACTCGCACCTCATCGCGCAGCTGGCGCAGGCGACATCCATCCCGATTGCCACGGGGGAGCGGCTCTACAACCGGCAGGACTTCCTGCCCGTGCTCCAGGCCGGGATCGCAGTGGCTCAGCCTGATGTCTCTCACGCGGGTGGGATCTCGGAGGTCCGCCGCATCGCGTCGCTGGCGGAGGTCTACGACGTGCAACTCGCACCGCACTGCCCCCTCGGCCCGCTAGCGCTCGCCGCGTGTCTGCAGGTGGGCTTCGCCACCCCCAACTTCCTGATCCAGGAACAGAGCATCGGCATTCACTACAACCAGGGTGCCGAGGTGCTGGACTACGTTCTTGACAAGTCGCCCCTGCAGTTCGTGAACGGCAACATCGAGAAGCTCACCGGTCCCGGGCTGGGAATCGAGATCGATGAGGCGGCGGTACGCGCGGCGGACGGGCATGGGCACGTCTGGCGCACGCCCCTATGGCGCCATGGGGACGGAGCGTTGGCTGAATGGTGACCCCGGCTTTCAGCGAGTTCCTCGCCGAGCTCGCACAAGAGCGCCTGCTCGTGATCATCCGCGGTCCGGACCCAGAGGCCGCAGTTGCAGCCTCGCTCGTCCTGCTCCGGTCAGGCATCCGTTTCCTCGAGGTGTCGTTGGTAACTGCGGATGCACTGGGGGTGATTGCCGAGGTGACACGAGCGGCCCCCGGCGGTTCCGTGATTGGTGCCGGCACCGTCCTCACCCGCGATGACGTGAATCGTGCCGCGGAAGCGGGGGCACGGTTCATGGTGACACCGGCCGTGACCGAAAGCGTGGCCGAGTCGGTGGCTGCCGGCATTCCGGTGCTGGCCGGGGCGTTCACGCCGACAGAGGCCCTCACCGCCATGGGGCTGGGGGCGGCCGCGGTCAAGCTGTTCCCCTCCGCCGTCGGCGGTCCTGCCTATCTTCGAGCGCTGCGAGACCCATTGCCCAACGTTCCGTTCGTGCCGGTAGGCGGAATCGACATGGCACTGGCCGCCGACTACCTGGCGGTCGGAGCGGTCGCAGTCGGAGTCGGCAGCCCATTGGTGGGAGACGCCGCCTGCGGTGGTGACCTGGATGCACTGAGTGCTCGCGCCGCCGCGTTTCTGTCGGTGGCCCGCGGAGCAGGTAGATCCGCATGACCCGCCCCGACGTCGTGACCCTGGGCGAGACGATGGTCAGCCTTCGGACGGGTACGCCGCTACGGCTCGGCGGCACGTTGTCCATGACGATGGCGGGCGCCGAGTCCAACGTGGCGATCGGGCTGGCGCGTCTGGGCCACGCGGTTCGCTGGGGCGGCCGGGTGGGGGCGGACGAGGTCGGCGCCTACATCCTGCGCACGCTGCGGGCCGAGTCGGTGGCGGTCGACACGGTTGTCGTCGATGAGGAGCGGTTCACCGGACTCATGCTGGCCGAACGGCGGGTGGCCGACGTCTCGCGAGTGAGCTACTACCGCGCAGGGTCGGCAGGGTCCGCCCTTACTGCGGCCGATGCGGCGACGTGTCTCGCAGAGGTGCCCCGAGTCCTGCACCTGACCGGAATCACCCCTGCGTTGTCTGTTTCGGCAGCAGCGGCCGTCACCGAAGCCGTGCGCCTGGCCCGTAGCGCCGGGGCGCTCGTGAGCGTCGACGTCAACTACCGGGCGAAGCTGTGGACCCCCGAGCAGGCGCGCCCAGTGCTCTCCGAGCTCGTTCGGAGGGCGCACATCGTGATCGCCTCGGAAGACGAGCTCGGGCTTGTGGCGAGCGATCCGAAGGATGAGATGCGCACGGCCGGCGAGCTCGCGAGATACGGCGTCAACCAGCTGGTGATCAAGCGCGGCGCCCGCGGTGCGACCGTCTGGCACGAGGGTGTGGCACACCACGCCGCAGCCATCCCCGTCCCGGTGCTCGACACGATCGGTGCCGGCGATGCCTTCACTGCGGGCTACCTGTCCGGTGTTCTCGACCGGCTTCCGCCCGCCGCTGCGCTCCGCCGCGGCACGATGACCGCTGCGTTTGCCGTCGCGGCCGTCGGCGACTGGGAGGGGTTGCCCACCCGCGACGAGCTGTCGCTGCTCGACACCGAGGCAGGTGCCACGCTTCGCTGACACTGCGGCGCCGAATGACACCGCGGCGCCGAATCCCCAGACACTCAACTCAGACGTGAGCGGTAGGAGAGCTTCCATGAAGATCGACAAGGCAGAAGTCATCATCACGAGTCCGGATCGCAACTTCGTGACCTTGCGGCTGACCACCGACGACGGCCTGGTCGGGCTGGGAGACGCCACGCTCAACGGCAGGGAGCTCGCCGTTGTCGCTTACCTGAAAGAACATGTCGTGCCGCTGCTGCTCGGCCGGGACGCCCACCGCATTGAGGACACCTGGCAGTTCCTGTACCGCAGTGCCTATTGGCGTCGCGGACCGGTCACGATGGCAGCGATCGCCGCGGTCGATGTTGCGCTCTGGGACCTGAAGGCCAGAGCTGCCGGGATGCCGCTATACCAGCTGTTGGGGGGTGCCAGCCGCGACGGCATACTCGCCTACGGCCACGCTTCCGGTCGCGACCTTCCCGAGCTCTTCGACTCGATCCGTAAGCATCAGGCCCTTGGCTACCGCGCCATTCGCATCCAGACCGCCGTTCCGGGTCTGAAGGCGATCTACGGCGTCGCATCGCAGGCACAGTCGAGCGGCAAACGCTATGACTACGAGCCGGCCCAGCGCGCGAACCTGCCCAAGCAGGAGGACTGGGACACCGGCGCCTATCTCCGCCACCTCCCCTCCGTCTTTGAGGCCGTGCGTGCGGAGTTCGGCCCGGACCTGCCGTTGCTGCACGACGGCCACCACCGGATGACGCCCATCCAAGCGGCGAAGCTCGGCAAGTCCCTTGAGCCGTTCGACCTGTTCTGGCTCGAGGACTGCACCCCGGCCGAGACTCCGGATGCCCTGCGTCTGGTTCGCCAGCACACCACGACGCCGCTCGCGATCGGTGAGGTGTTCAACACCGTCTGGGACTACCAAACGCTGATCAAGGACCAGCTGATCGACTACGTGCGCTCGGCCGTCACCCACGGCGGTGGGATCTCCCCGATGCGGAAGATCATGGACTACGCGGCCCAGCACCAGATCAAGTCCGGCATTCACGGTCCGACCGACATCTCGCCCGTTGGTATGGCGGCCGCGCTGCACCTTGACCTGGCAATCCACAACTTCGGCATTCAGGAGTACATGCAGCACGGCGAGCTCACGAACAGCGTCTTCGAGCAGTCCTTCAGCTTTGCGGACGGCTATCTGCACCCGGGGGAGAAGCCAGGACTCGGCGTCGACCTTGACGTCGACGAGGCAGGCAAGTACCCCTACCAGACGGCCTATCTGCCCTTTAACCGCTTGCCTGACGGAACCGTGCACGACTGGTAGGAACCGCGGAGGCAGCTCTGGGTTGTTGGCGACCCTCGCTGTCCAGGGCGCGCCGGTTGGTCGGAGCGCTCGCGGCGCAGGGGGAGCGGGGCGGGCGATGGGCAGATGTGCCGACGGGTGCCTCCTGTGGGAGCCGCGGCCTTGGGAATGCGGGGCATTAGCCCTGGGGGACTCCGCGCCGACGGAAGGCCGCGAAGCCTACCGCGATGAGGGCCACCGCAACGGCGGCCATCACGGTGAGCGCGTCGCTCTGAATCGCGCCTGCCGGCGGATTGCCGACGTGCGTGGTCGGCGAGAGGTCGAGGACCCATTGGCGGAGTTTCAGGCCGGGACCGAGGAACGCGATGAACGTCATCCCGGCGTAGCCGGCCCAGGCCGCGCCGAACAGCCGGGGACGCAGGCCGTAAACCGCCAGCGCTAGCCCACCGATCACCAGCTCGGCCGGAAGGTAGGCCAGCCCCGACTTCAGGATCGGGGCGAGCTCGGCCGTGTCGCCGACCGACAGGGCGGTCGCGAGGCCCAGGACGAGCGACGAGACGAGCACGATCGTGATGAGACCCCCCAGCACCACGAGCGCGTGCGAGGTCAGCAAGCGGGCCCGGGACACAGTTCCGGACAGCCGCGCCTCCAGCCTGCCCTCGGCCTCCTCGGCCCGTAGGGTGCCGATGGCCTGGACGACGTACCCCGCTGCGATGACGGCCAGGTAGAGCTGGGTGGCTGCGACGAACCCGTCCATGGGCCGAGCACTGGCGATGCCCATGACATCGGCAAGAGCGGGGTTGCCGGTCACCATGTCGAGGAACTGTTGGGACAGGGCGCCCATCATCCCCGTGAGCAGCACGCCGCCGGCGAGCCAGCCGAGGGTGGCGGGCCGGTGGATCCAGACCGCGAGCCCTATCGGGTGCCGCAGCCGCGCGGATCGCCCGGGGCCGGCACTGTTCCGGATGAGGGCGCTGCCCAGGTCGCGGCGGGAGGCCAGCGAAAGCGCCGCTGCGCTCAGGGCGAGGCCGGCCGCGAGCGGGATGGCCAGGGCCCACCACCGCTGGTCCCCGAAGGGCGCCGCCTTCTCTGCCCAGCCGAGCGGGGAGAGCCAGGTGAGCCAGGTCTTGGTCACGTCGCCCACACCTCGCAGGACGTACGACGCCGCGAGGACGATCAGGCTCCAGGTGTAGACCCCCCGGGAGTGCTGGGTGAGCTGGGCCAGCAGGGCCGCGAGACCGGCGAAGACGAAGGCCAGGGCGCCCAGCGAGAGGGCGTAGAGGACCGACCCCGCAAGCGGGACGCCGAAGACTGCCAGCCCGACGGCGAACAGCACCGCGGTGGCGACAATCGTGGCGGTGGCCACCAGGAGCGCCGCGAGGGTGGGATCGTGGCGGGCGATGCGGCCGCCGAGCAGCAGCTCGAGCCGGCCGGCCTCTTCCTCGCGCCGCGTCGCCCGCGCCACCAGGGCGATCCCGAGCAGCGGCAGCAGGAAAGCGGCCATGAAGCCGAACTCGTCCTGGATGACGCCGCCCAGAGAGTCGATGCCTTCCACCTTGCCGTTGATCGCGACCAGGGCATTGCCCGTCGTGACCGCCGTGGCGTACGTGTGGATCTTGGCGGCGGTGTCGTAGAGCGAGGCAATGCTGGATG
>JBDTMW010000092.1:0-8315 GCA_039934065.1 Actinomycetota bacterium
GCTCCGGCAAGTCGACCCTGGCCTACAGCATTGCCGGCCACCCGAAGTACACCGTGACCCAGGGCACCGTGACCCTTGATGGCGCCGACGTCCTGGCGATGAAGGTGGACGAGCGCGCCCGCGCAGGCATGTTCCTCGCCATGCAGTACCCGATCGAGGTTCCCGGCGTCACCGTCTCCAACTTCCTGCGCACCGCCAAGACCGCGATCGACGGTGAGGCTCCCAAGCTGCGCCACTGGGTCAAGGACATGAAGGCCGCCATGGCCGAGCTCAAGATGGACCCAGAGTTTGCCGAGCGCAACGTCAACGAGGGTTTCTCCGGAGGCGAGAAGAAGCGCCACGAGATCCTCCAGATGGAGCTGCTGCGTCCGAAGCTGGCCATTCTGGACGAGACCGACTCCGGGCTCGACGTCGATGCCCTCAAGGTCGTCTCCGAAGGTGTCAACCGGGTGGCGGCCGGCGGTGACGTCGGCGTTCTGCTGATCACCCACTACACGCGGATCTTGCGCTACATCAAGCCTGACTTCGTCCACGTCTTCATCGAGGGGCGGATCGTCGAGGAAGGTGGGCCAGAGCTCGCCGACAGGCTCGAGAACGAGGGCTACGACCGGTTCGTCAAGGTCGAGGCGTAGGTCCCTGAATTGACCGCCATGACCACCGTGACCCCCGTGACCTCCGTCGCCCGGAGCAAGGCATTCACCTCGCAGGAGTCAGCCGCCATCCGCGCTGACTTTGCGATCCTGTCGCGCACGGTGCGTGGCGGGAAACCGTTGGTCTATCTCGATTCCGGTGCGACCTCGCACAAACCACGCCAGGTGCTCGACGCCGAACGTTCTTTCTACGAGCAGCACAACTCCGCAGTCCACCGCGGTGCGCACCAGCTGGCCGAGGAGGCGACCGACGCCTATGAGTCCGCGCGCGAGACCGTGGCCCGCTTCATCGGCGCCCAGACGCGCGAGGTCGTGTTCACCAAGAACGCCACCGAAGCCCTCAACCTCGTGGCCTATGCGTTCAGCAATGCCGCGGCCTCAGGTGCCATGGACAGCGTCGACCCGGCGGTTGCCTCCAGGTTTGTCCTTGGAGTCGGCGACGAGATCGTCGTCACCGAGATGGAGCACCACGCCAACCTCGTCCCGTGGCAGGAGCTGGCCCGACGTACCGGCGCCACTCTGCACTGGATCGGTGTCACCGACGACGGTCGCCTCAACCTGGATGACCTGGACACGGTGATCACCAACCGCACCAAGGTCGTTGCTTTTGCGCACGTGTCCAATGTTCTCGGAACCGTCAATCCCGTTGCTGCCATCGTTGATCGGGCGCGTGCCGTGGGCGCCTTGACAGTCCTTGACGCGTGTCAGTCAACGCCGCACATGACCGTCGACGTCACTGAGCTCGACGTGGACTTCCTGGCCTTCAGTGGTCACAAGATGCTCGGCCCGATGGGAATCGGTGTTCTGTGGGGCCGCTATGACCTGCTCAAGGCGATGCCTCCATTCCTCACCGGCGGCTCGATGATCGAGGACGTCCGCATGGACGGCTCCACCTACGCCGCTCCGCCGCAGCGCTTCGAGGCTGGTGTGCCCATGGCCGCCCAGGCCGTTGGCCTGGCTGCTGCCTGCGACTATCTGACCGCTCTTGGCATGGACCGGGTCGCCGCCCATGAGCACGAGCTGACCGAGGCGCTTCTGGCCGGGCTGGCCCAACGTCGCTGGGTCCGGGTGATCGGACCCACCGACAGTCAGGACCGTTCCGGTGCAGTTGCCTTTGTCGTCGACGGAGTTCATCCGCATGATGTGGGCCAGATCCTGGACGACTCCGGCGTGGCCGTTCGAGTCGGGCACCACTGCGCCCGGCCGCTGCACCGGCGGATGAAGGTGACGGCTACGACGCGGGCCAGCTTCGCGGCATACAACACGGTCGCCGAGGTCGAGGCGCTGCTGACGGCCCTTGACCGGGTGCCTGCAGTGTTCGGGGTGGCCGTCTGATGGACCTCTATCAGGAGATCATCCTGGAGCATGCGAAACGGCCGCATCACGCTGGCCTGCGTGAGCCGTTCAATGCCGAGGTGCACCACGTCAACCCCACCTGCGGCGACGAGATCACTCTGCGTGTGCAGCTTGTTGGTGAGGGGCCGTCGGCCGTGATCGCCGATGTGTCCTACGACGCGCTGGGTTGCTCGATCTCTATGGCCTCGACCTCGGTCCTGGCCGATGAGGTCATCGGCCACAGCGTCGAAGAGGCGCTTACGTCGTTCTCCGCCATGCGGAGAATGCTGACCAGCAAGGGCCTCGACCGCGGCGACGAGGACGAGATCGGCGACGGTGTCGCCTTTGTCGGCGTCTCGAAGTACCCCGCTCGGATCAAATGTGCGCTGCTAGGCTGGAGCTCGTTTACGGATGCACTTGCCCAAGCCGGCGTCGATATCACCAGGTACGCCCTCAGCAGCAACGCCATCGCGCGAAACACCCCGGAGATCTCATGACTGACACGACCACAGATCCCACCAACAAGGCAGCCTCAGCGCCTACGCCGCCCAACGTGGCTGACATCGAGGAAGCCCTGCGCGATGTCGTTGACCCGGAGCTCGGGATCAACGTCGTCGACCTCGGCCTGATCTACGGGGTGACCGTCGACCAGCACTCACACGTCATCATCGACATGACGCTGACCAGCGCGGCATGCCCGCTGACCGACGTCATCGAGGACCAGGTGGCCCAAGCACTTGAGGGCACAGTGATCAGCCACCGGATCAACTGGGTCTGGATGCCGCCGTGGGGCCCTGACAAGATCACCGACGACGGCCGCGAGCAGCTGCGGGCCCTCGGTTTCAACGTCTGAGCGTTAGCAGGGCCTGGGGCGACCCCTGTCCTGGGGTCGGCAGTACAGTACTCGCGGTGCGCCGGGAAGTCTGGTCGGCAGGTAGTAAGACGCTGTCCCCACCCATAGGAGTACCGATGACCGCTCGCAGGCTGGCTGAACCGTTCCCCACGGTCACCACGGACACCGACGCGATGGACGCCGCGCGCGTGATGGCGGCCGGGCGGCTGCCGGGGCTCATTGTCTGCACGGATGGCGGGCGTCCCTACACGGTGTTGCCGGGCTCGCAGGTGTTGCGCTTCCTCATCCCGGCCTATCTGCAGGACGACCCGGGGCTCGCGCGGGCGCTGGACGAGCAGGCATCTGACGAGCTGTGCCGCAAGCTTCAACGCATTACTGTCCGCGACCTGCTTCCCGAGCCCCCGGACCTGGATGAGCTTCCGGTGGTCGATGGGGAGGCGACCGCGTTGGAGGTCGCGGCCGTGATGGCCAGGACGCACAGTCCACTGGTCGCCGTGGTCGTCGACGACCGGGTCGTGGGCGCCATCACCGTGAGCCGGCTTCTGGACTACTTGTTGCCGCCGGCTGTGGCGCGCTGATGACCACAGCTCTTGTGGTGGCGGTGTTCGCCGCCGCTTACGTGCTCATTGCGACCGAGCGGATCCACCGGACCGCGGCGGCCCTGACCGGTGCCGCGGGGATGGTGCTGCTGGGAGTTGTCGACGCGAAGGTCGCTTTCTTCAGTGAACGGACCGGGGTCGACTGGAACGTCATCTTCCTGTTGCTGGGCATGATGGTGATCGTCAGCGTTGTCAAGCAGACAGGGGTCTTTGACTACCTGGCTATCTGGGCGGCGAAACGGACCCGGGGTCGACCGTTCCCGACGATGGTGCTGCTCATCGTGATCACGGCGGTTGCCTCGGCGTTGCTCGACAACGTCACCACTGTGCTGCTCATCGCTCCGGTCACCTTGCTGGTCTGCGACCGGCTCGCCGTATCGCCGGTGCCCTTCCTGATCGCCGAGGTCCTGGCGTCGAACGTCGGCGGGACCGCCACCCTCATCGGGGATCCGCCCAACATCATCATCGCCAGCCGGGCCAACCTGACCTTCAACGACTTCATCGTCAACCTGGCCCCGATCGTCGTTGTCCTGCTATTGGTGCTCATCGGGCTGTGCTGGGTGTTGTTCAGGAAGCAGCTGCGCTACAACCCCGAGCGGGTCGCTGCGCTGATGGCGCTCGATGAGCGTGACGTGATCAGCGATCACCGGCTCCTCAAGCGATCCGGGGTGGTGCTGTTCGCCGTCATGGTGGGATTCGTCGCGCACTCCGCTCTGCATATCGAGCCGTCCATGGTCGCGTTGCTCGGAGCGGGAGCTCTCGTGGCGGTGTCCGGTCTGGAGCCCAAGGAGTTCCTCGAAGAGGTCGAGTGGCCGACCTTGGTGTTCTTCATGGGGCTGTTCGTGATGGTTGGCGCCCTGGTTGAGGTGGGTGCCATCTCCCGGATTGCGGAGGCGGCGACCCAGGCCGTCGGTGACCGCTACCTGCTCGCGTCGTCCGTGCTGTTGGGAGCGTCGGCCGTGCTGTCGGGCATCGTGGACAACATTCCGTATGTGGCGACGATGGCCCCGCTGGTCCAAGACCTGGTCGTGGCCGGCCAGGGCGACCCCCAGGCGAACGTCTTGTGGTGGGCGCTGGCGCTGGGTGCGGACCTCGGCGGGAACGCGACCGCAGTCGGCGCCAGCGCCAACGTCGTGGTCCTCGGTATCGCCGCCCGTAACGGGCACCCGATCTCGTTCTGGAAGTTCACCAAGTACGGGGCGGTGGTTGCGGCGGTCACCATCGCCGTGAGCTGGGTGTACCTGTGGCTCCGGTACTTCGCCTTTGCCTGACAACGCTCGGCGTCAGGGTGTGAACGGAGATGCTCCGGTGAGGCGAATCGAGGTTGACCCCGAGCGGATCGTGAAGTGGGTCAACGGTTTTTCTGAACGTCACGGCGAGCTGACATGGTCGCCTGCCGAAGGCTCCGTGGCGTTGTCCGCCGCCGACGGGGCCACCGCGGTCCTGGAGCCGTTCGTGTGCGGCCCTTCCATCGGAACACCTGGCGAGAGTGCGTCGGCTGCCCTTGATCGGCTGGCCGACTGGGCGGATCCGCCGACTCGACTTGGGCTGATTCTGGTTCGACGTGGCGGTTATGCCGTAGGCAGGGGCCAGGGGTCGACGCTCCTGGCCCACAAGGTCGGCACGCGCTACGTCCAGTCCAGGACAGCGGCTGGCGGATGGTCCCAGCAGCGGTTCGCCAGGCGCCGGGCGAACCAGGCTGACGGGCTGGTCGTCTCTGTCATCGAGCACACCATGAGAACCGTGCTGCCCTCGCCCTGTGACGCGCTCGTGGTCGGCGGGGACAGGGCTCTCGTTCGTGACGTCCTGGCCGATGCGCGCCTGTCGGGGCTGGCGAAGCTGCCGCGCAGAGAGCTCTTCGACCTGCCCGACCCCAAGCTGGTGGTCCTGGAGCGCGCCCTGAGGAGGGCCCGGGCCGTACGGATCCGGCTCGAGGAACCACAGCAGCCGAGCAGTTGAGTCCTGTCCTCGTGACCTGTCGGTCAGCGTTTGTGGGAGAGCCTCGAGGTCAGCCACGGCGCAAAGGCGTGAAGGTCGGTCAAGGTCATGGCGGCACCGGCGGCGCGCAGGGCGTTCTCGTCGTTGGCACCGCTGGTGACGGCCACGGCATAGGCGTGGGCAGCATGGGCTGCAGCCATGTCGCCGGGGTGGTCGCCGACGTAGATTGAGGCCCCCTCGGCGATCAGGGCAGACGCCTTGTCCGCCGCAAACAGCTCTCCATAGACCACGTTCACCAGGTCGGTCAGGCCCGCCTCGCCGAGGGCTTTGTGAACGGCGGGGGTGAACTTCGCCGAGACCACGACCGTTCGACCACCCACGTCCCGGACGCATCGCAGGGCATCGGCAGCTCCAGGCATCGCCAGCGTCCTGGGTGCGTCAGGTTCGTCGTAGTAGTGGCGATAGCGCAGCACCAGCGCGTCGGCATCGACGGCCGGAGCGACGGCTGCGGCGGTGTGGGTCAGGGGGATCCCGAGATGGGGCACCAGGTCGTCGCTGCTCACCTCGACACCGAGGTCTCTCAGGGCACGGATGTAGGCGCTGATGATGCGCTCATGGGAGTCGACCAGCGTGAGGTCGAGGTCGAAGCCTACGGTCAGTGGGGCAGTCACCCTTGCGACCCTAACGTGGGACGTTGCCGGGTTGTGATCGTTCGTTCAGCTGAGGCTGGCAGCTGTGAACGTGTCGCACTGGTTCAGGTCGCCGGTCCGGTAGCCCACGAGGAACCACTTCTGACGCTGAGCGCTGGACCCATGGGTCCAGGACTCGGGTGTCACGCGGCCTTGCGTCTTCTTCTGGATCCGGTCGTCACCCACGGCTGATGCGGCCGAAAGCGCCGAGTCGATGTCTGCGGCGGAGAGGGTCGACAGAAAGGCCTGACCGGTTGCATCTTGGGTCTGGCTGGCGTGTTCTGCCCACATGCCTCCGAGGCAGTCGGCCATCAGCTCGATCCGGACCGAGCCGCTGTTCCTTCCCTGCGGGCCTTGTTGGGCTCTGTCCAGAATCCCGAGCTGGTCCTGAATGGCGTGCCCGTACTCATGTGCCACCACGTACTCCTGAGCGAGCGCCCCGCTGTCGGCACCGAACCGGCTGGTGAGCTCGGCGAAGAAGCTGGCGTCGATGTACACCTTCTGGTCCAGCGGGCAGTAGAACGGTCCGACCTGACTGGACGCGGGGCCGCAGGAAGACTGGGTGACACCGGAGTACAGCACCGTTTTGACGTGGCGATAGGGCTTGCCGAAGCGCGGAAGCTCGCTGGTCCAGAAGTCCTGCACGCTGTTGACCGTGCCGATGACGCGGCACTCGACGTCGCGGTTGGCATCTGCGCCGGTTCGGCACCGCGAGAAGTTATTTGCCTGCGCACCCCCTGCCTGCACCTGTCCGGGACTGAGCTGGGTGTCCAGCCCGGGGTCGACCTGGTTCCCGGTGGTGTCACCGGTGATGTTGCCGCCGAACAACAGCGCGAGGATCAGCAGGACGACGCCGCCGGCACCGCCGCCGATCATCATGCCTCCGCTGGGCACCCCGCGTCGGCCCCCGCCGCTCTCGACTTGCGAGGTATCGAGATTAGCGTCGTCATTGAAGCTCATGGTGCCTCCTGCACGACCGTCACGGCCCGTCGTCATCTCAACGTAGACTAGGGCCGAACCCCGCACGGCGCGTCCGCCATACCGGCGTCCGTCTGTATGCCGTTTTCTGACCGTGCGCCCACCTCACACCCTCGACAGGAGTCCGCCATGATCTCGGCCACCGGCATCGAGCTGCGCGGAGGCCACCGCCTGCTGTTGGAGGGGGCCACGTTCCGGATCGCTCCCGGCGACCGGGTGGGGCTGGTCGGGCGCAACGGATCGGGCAAGACGACACTGACCAAGGTTCTTGCCGGCGTCGGCACCCCCACCTCAGGTCAGGTGACCTCGTCCGGCGAGATCGGCTATCTGCCCCAGGACCCGCGCACCGGCGACCTGCAGATGGTGGCCCGCGACCGCATCCTGTCGGCGCGGGGCCTGGACTCGATCATTCGTGACATGCGTGACACCGAGGGGGCAATGGCCAGCGCGGACGACGACAGGCGCGACAAGGCCATGAGCCGGTACACCCGGCTCGAGGAGCAGTTCACAGCGAGGGGCGGCTACGCGGCCGAGTCCGAAGCGGCGGCGATCGCCTCGGCGCTCTCACTGGACGACCGCGTTCTCGGTCAGCCGCTCGAGACTCTCAGCGGCGGACAGCGCCGCCGCGTCGAGCTGTCCAGGATCCTGTTCTCGGGCGCCTCGACCCTGCTCCTCGACGAGCCGACCAACCACCTGGACGCCGACTCGATCGTGTGGCTGAGGGACTACCTCAGGGCCTACAAGGGCGGGCTGATCATCATCAGCCACGATGTCGAGATGCTGGACACGGTCGTCAACCGGGTCTTCCACCTCGACGCAAACCGGGCCGAGATGGACATCTACAACATCGGCTGGAAGTCCTACCTGCTGCAGCGAGAGACCGACGAGCGTCGCCGCAAGCGAGAGCGACTGAACGCAGAGAAGAAGGCCGGCACCTTGATGGCGCAGGCCGACAAGATGCGGGCCAAGGCCACGAAGGCCGTGGCTGCCCAGAACATGGCCAAGCGAGCACAGCGGCTGCTGGCAGGCATCGAGGGCGAGCGAGTCACGGACAAGGTGGCCAAGCTGCGTTTCCCGGATCCGGCCTCTTGTGGCAAGACCCCGCTGAGCGCCTCAGGACTGTCCCGGTCATACGGCTCTCTGGAGATCTTCACCGACGTCGACCTGGCCATCGACCGGGGCTCGCGGGTCGTCGTCCTGGGCCTCAACGGAGCCGGAAAGACCACCCTGCTGCGGATCCTCGCCGGTGTGGACCAGCCCGACACGGGCGCGG
>JBDTMW010000093.1:0-8277 GCA_039934065.1 Actinomycetota bacterium
ACCAGGTCCTGGGCCTGACCTTCACCCGCAAGGCGGCCACCGAGCTCGCCGAGCGGATCGCGCGGCGACTGCGCCGGCTCCGCCATGTCGGCATGTGGACTCCGGCGAGCGAGGAGGACGGCGCCGAGGTGCTGGGCGGCACGCCTACGGTCTCGACCTATCACTCCTATGCCGGCCGCCTGGTTCGTGAGCATGCGCTGCGCCTGGGGGTGGAGCCCGAGTCCCGGCTGCTGTCCGAGGCCGCGGCCTGGCAGTTCGCCGCCGAGGTGGTCGAGCGTTATGACGGACCGATGGATGACGTGCCGTTCGCGGCTTCGACGGTCATCAGCGCTGTCGTCGACCTTGCTGGCGAGATGGCCGAGCACCTTTTGGTACCAACAGATCTGGACGAGCTGATCGACCGGTTCGAGGCCAGGGTCCGGCTGCTGCCCCAGGGCGCCAGCCGTGCCCGGGCGCTGCCCAAGGCGGTGGCCGATGCGGTGAAATCGCTCAAGGCCCGGCGTCAGGTGCTGCCGCTGGTCGACGGCTACCTCGAGCTCAAGCGGAGCCGTGATGCGCTCGACTTCGCCGACCAGATGGCCCTTGCCGCAACGTTGGCTCGGAGGTTCCCCGACATCGGATCGATGGAACGTCAACGGTTTCGGGCAGTTCTGCTTGATGAGTTCCAGGACACGAGCGAGGCGCAGCTGGTGCTGTTGCGGCATCTGTTCGTCGCTGTGGCCGAGCCGGTGCCGGTCACCGCGGTGGGCGACCCCAACCAGTCGATCTACGGCTGGCGCGGGGCGAGTGCCACCACCTTGACCCGCTTTCCACGTGAGTTCGCCGATGCTGCCGGTGTCGCAGACGTGTTGCCTTTGTCGACCAGCTGGCGCAACGACGTCGCCATCCTCTCGGCGGCCAACATCACCTCGGGCCCCTTGCGCCTCAAGTCGACCGTGGACGTGGAGGTGCTTCGTCCGCGAGCCGGTGCAGGGGAAGGGCGACTGCTCGCAGCACGGTTGCTGACCACCGAGGCCGAGGCCGCTCATCTGGCCGGCTGGATCGCGAACCATTGGCTCGATCCGCGCTCCCGTCCCACCGGAGTGTCGGCAGCGGTGTTGTGCCGCAAGCGTTCTCAGTTCGCGGCCGTCATCGACGCGCTTGAGCAAGCTGGCCTGCCGGTAGAGGTCGTGGGGCTCGGCGGGTTGCTCAGCACCCCCGAGGTGTCTGACATCGTGGCTCTGCTCTGGGTTGTCCAGGACCCCACCCGAGGTGACCAGCTGATGCGGCTGCTGACCGGGCCCCTTTGCCGTCTGGGCGCCGCAGACCTTGACGGGCTCGCGGTCTGGTCACGGGTCCTGTTGCGGCGTCAGGCTGCTCGTTCGCAGCCGTCTCATGCGCTGGCCATGGAGCAGGGCATCGGGCCGGGCATCGGGTCGGGAGTCGGGCAGGGCATCCGGCAGGCCGAGCGGGTCAGCGGGCCGGCCAAGGACCAGGCTCCCGACAGCGCCGACCGCCTCAGCATCGTGGAGGCCCTCGACGAGCTGCCGTCGTCGCTTTGGGCTGGCCCTCATGGCTCCCGCATATCCGAGGCGGGTCTGCAGCGCCTACGCGGACTCCGTGAGGCCATCCGCCGGCTGCGCTCACTGACCGGGATGCCCCTTGCGGACCTGGCCGGCGAGGCCGAGCGAGCCCTTGGCCTCGACATCGAGGTGCTGTCGCGCCCGGAACACACGCCGACCACCGCCCGATCCCATCTCGACGCGTTCGCTGACGTGGCGGCCGGCTTCTCCGGCTCGGCAGATCGGCCAACTCTGGGGGGCTTCTTGTCCTGGCTCGACGCGGCCCAGGAACAGGAGCGCGGGCTGGACAAGGGATACATCGAGGTGTCCACGGATGCCGTTCAGGTGCTCACCGTGCATGCCGCCAAGGGGCTGGAATGGGACGTGGTGGCCGTTCCCGGGCTGGTCGAGGGCTCGTTCCCGGCACGCGCGAGCTCTACGACGTCGTTCAAGGACGACGAGTGGCGGATGAGCGCACCCACCGACAAGGGCTGGATCGGGGGCCTGTCCGGTGTCCCCTATGACCTGCGCGGAGACTGCGGTGGTCTGCCGGTGCTGCGTTGGAGCTCCGCCCCTGACCTGAAGGCGTTGGCGGATGAGGTCAGTCACTTCATCAGCGCCGGGGGCGAGCACGGCATCGACGAGGAACGGCGTCTGGCCTACGTCGCCTTCACCCGAGCCCGTCGCGAGCTGCTGCTGACGGCTCCGGTCTGGGCTGACCCGACCACGCCTCGGATTACGTCGCGGTTCCTGACCGAGCTGGTCGAGCACGACGGGCTCGGCCTGCGCCCCCATCTCTGGGAGCCGCTGCCCGAGCCAGACGGTGACACCAAACCGGCCAACCCCCGACAGAGCGAGCCGGTCTGCGCGGTCTGGCCCGCAGACCCGATGGCGGCCAGGCGAGCCAGGCTCGGCGATTCCGTGCAGATGGTGCTGGCCGCGATGGCCCAGCTTGAGGAAAGCCACGATGTCGATGAGCCTTGGCCCGACTGCCCGCGTGAGCGGCCGGACGGGCCAGATGTCGATGGGGCTGGCCCGGACACGGAACACCCCGGTGAAGGCGTAGCGCCGGAGGTGGTTGGCCGCGAACGAGAGATCGCGATCCTGCTAGCCGAACGCGACTGCGCCGCCCAGCGCCGTGAGATCGAGGTCAGGGTCCCTGGTCACCTGTCGGCGTCCGGCGTGGTGTCGTTCGCCGATGATCCGCAGGCGTTCGCCCGTGACCTTCGCCGGCCAATGCCCTCACCGCCGGCACTGGCAGCGCGACGCGGCACTGCCTTCCACGCCTGGGTCGAGCAGCATTTCGCCCGGGCGGCGTTCGTCGACCTGGTTGACCTGCCGGGCAGCGCCGACGATGGCCCGCCTGACGATGAGCAGCTGCCGCTGATGAAGGAGCTGTTCCTGGCCAGCCCATGGGCCGAACTCAGTCCTGAAGCCATCGAGATCGCGATCGAGACGACGGTGGCTGAGATGTCCGTCCGGGGCAGGATCGACGCGGTGTTCGCTCGCCCCGATGGTGGCCTGACGGTTGTCGACTGGAAGACCGGCGCCACACCGACCGGCGACAAGGCCAGAATTCGGGCCTTGCAGCTGGGGGTCTACCGCCTGGCCTTTGCCCGGCTCCGGGGGCTCCGGCTGGACCAGGTCGACGCCGCCTTCTACTACGCGGCTACCGGCGAGACCGTGTTTCCCGATCTGCCCGATGAGGAGCAGCTCATCGCCTTGTTGGGGTCGATCCCTGCCTAGTCGCGATGAGGATGAGTCGGGTCGTCGCTGTCGTCCGGTTCAGCAACGGCCGGCTTGTCGACAGTCGCGGCGTCAACGTCCGCGTCACTGATCGCGATAGCCACAGTCTCGTCGGATCGCTCTTCTTCATCCGCATGCTGCGACGGCACCGGCTCGGCTGGAACGGCCGGCCTGACTGACACGGACGGCACGACTCGCTCGGCCGGCCGGAGTGGACGGTTGGGCACCAAAGGCTCGCTGTCCGGCTCGTCATCGAAGGTATCGGCGTCCAGCTGGCGCAACCTGGCCGCGCACGCCTCGACGCCGGCCTGGTCCTTGGCACCGACGGCGGTCAGCAGCTCGGACACGAGCACGAGCTCACCAGCCAGTCGGGCCCGGCGCTGGAGGTGCTTGTCGGGCCGGTCGACCCGTGCATGGGCATAGGCCTCGAGCACCGTGTCGAACGCCGCCGGAGACGCCTGGGTGACGAGCGCCGCGAAGTCGTCCGCGGGGTCCGCAACCTTGGCGGCCTCCCAGCCAACGAGCCCGCGGATCCGGCCGGTGGCAGCGTCGCCGTCATCATCGAAGACCGCCAGAACCTCATCGCCGCTCAGGTCGCCGTGGGTCGGAGTCGGAGCGAAGCGCCACAGCGACACGTCCTCGAGCGAGCGTTCCCAGCGGGCCAGCAGCGCGGTCGGGACGTGTCCGGTTGCGGCGGCCCGGTCGAGGTCCGACAGCCGGCGGGTGCGATAGGTGTCGGCGTCGTACGACGGCAGTCCGGCTTCGTCGAACAGCGCCCGGTCGACGTTGTGCAGGGCGGCCAGTGCCCGGCCCAGCTCAGCCGCGATACCCGGCCCCGCCGGCAGGTGCGCGAAATCCAGCGGGCGCCCGGCCAGGTAGGGGTAGACCTCAGCCCGGCCGCCTTCCTTGAGAGCCACGAAACCCTTGGGCATCGGCACCGAGAACGGCAGCCGTCGCGAAAGGAGCCCAAGCAGGGTCACCGTGACCTCCATCTGTGCCCCGGCCGCCGCGGTCATCGGGGAACGCACGACCCATCGGCGATGCTGGGTGTCGGTGATGAAGGCCACCTCGAACTGGTGCCCGGGCAGCTGCGCGGTCCCCTCGACAGTGGTGGGGTCAAGCCCCGGCACGGCGGCGCTGGCCAGGGCGGCGAGGGCGAGGGGAGTGCGGGTCACTATGACACCGTATGACGAGGGCGCCCCATAGGCTGGCAGGCGTGAGCGGGTCTTTCGAAACTTTGCGCGAATTGCCTCTCGCGCGCGGCACCGTGGCTCGCGAAGGGCTGCGCCGCCGGGACCCCGAGATGTTGCCTTCGCTCCTTAAAGACCCGTCGACGCGGGTGCTGGAGCTGGTCGCGGGGCGGGCGGAGGTGGTCGAGCCTGATGGTGACCTTGAGCTGCGTCTGCGTTCCCCCGGCGGGCAGGACTCGGCGCGGCTGGCGGTCTTCCTGGGGCAGGGCGGCGACGGCGCGGCATACGTGGGGGTGGTGGGCGACTCTTTGGTTCCGCCCGAGACCGCTCAGTGGCGGACCCTGCGTGAGGTGGGGGTTCTGCTCTCCGACCGGGACGCAGGCTTGTTCGCCACGATGCAGGGGCTGGCCAACTGGCATGCCGCGCACACCCATTGCCCCCGTTGCGGTGCGAGGACAGAACCTGACCAGTCCGGCTGGACCCGGCGCTGTCCGCAGGACGACAGCGAGCATTACCCGCGCACGGACCCCGCGGTGATCATGGCGGTGACCGACGACTCCGACCGGTTGTTGCTGGCCCGCAGCCCCCAATGGCCGGAGGGGCGGCTCTCGGTGCTGGCCGGCTTCGTGGAGCCCGGCGAGTCCCTCGAGGCGGCGGTGGCCCGCGAGGTTCTCGAAGAGGTTGGCGTCGTCGTCGACCAGGTGCGCTATCTGGGCAACCAGCCGTGGCCGTTCCCCTCATCGCTGATGGTGGGTTTCACCTCACATGCGGCTGACCCCACGCTCCACCTCGACATGGAGGAGATCGTCGAGGCGCTCTGGGTGAGTCGTGCGGAGCTGCGCGACATGGTGCTGGCCGGTCGGTTCGGCGCCTCACCCAACGTCTCGATCGCCCGGCGCATCATCGAGAACTGGTACGGCGGGCCTGTTGACCAACCGGCTGGCTGACGTCGTGGAGTCCACCGCCAGAGCGGCGTCTCGCGATCAGGCCAGGCGCCGTCGAACCTCGGCCACGGACGGGTTGGTGGCGCTGGTGCCGTCCGAGAACACCACGGTCGGCACAGTCTGGTTGCCACCGTTCACGCTCATCACATAGTCGGCGCTTCCCGGATGCTGCTCGATGTTGATCTCCTCGTAGGAGATCCCGTCGCGGTCCAGTCCGGTCTTGAGCACGCGACAGTAGCCGCACCACGAGGTGGTGAACATCGTGATGGTGCCAACAGTGGGCAGGGCGGGGGCCGTGAACATGCAGGATCTCCTCAAAGTGACTCATTGCGTGCTTTCGTCAACGGTGCAAGCGCCGGATTCCTTCCATCACGGACAATTGGGACTGTAGCGGTCGGTACCTGTCAGCCGAGTCTGTCGCCCGCATCTGAGAGGATCTGAGGCGATGTCCCTCCCACTCAGCCAGCCCAGCAGCCAGCCCACCGGCACGCCCACCGCCGACGACATCCTCGACGCCCTCGACCCCGAGCAGCGTCAGGTGGCGGAGTCGCCGAGCGGACCCATGTGCGTGCTCGCCGGCGCCGGCACCGGAAAGACGCGGGCCATCACCCACCGCATCGCCTACGGGGTGGTGAGCGGCGCCTACCAGCCCCAGCGGGTGCTCGCAGTCACGTTCACCGCCAGGGCCGCAGGCGAGATGCGGACGAGGCTGCGCGGGCTCGGCGTTCCGGGCGTTCAGGCCCGGACGTTCCATGCCGCCGCATTGCGTCAGCTCCACTACTTCTGGCCCCAGGCGATCGGCGGCGCATCGCCAGAGGTGTTGCCACACAAGGCATCCGTGGTCGCCGAAGCCTGCTCGCGGCTGCGTCTGCAGGTCGACCGCGTGGCTGTGCGCGACCTTGCGGCCGAGGTCGAATGGGCCAAGGTGAGCATGCTCACCCCCGAGACGTATGCCGCCGCCGCTCGTCGCGCCGGCCGCGACCCCGCGGGTCTGGACGCCACTGCGATGGCCCGGGTGTTACAGACCTACGAAGAGGTCAAGACGGCGCGAGGCGTCATCGACTTCGAGGACGTCCTGCTCCTGACGGTCGGCATCCTCGCCGAGCGGGATGACATCGCCAAGGTCGTGCGCTCGCAGTACCGCCACTTCGTGGTCGACGAGTACCAGGACGTCAACGCCCTTCAGCAGCGGCTGCTCGAGCTGTGGCTGGGTGAACGCGACGACGTGTGTGTGGTCGGTGATGCGGCGCAGACGATCTACTCGTTCACAGGCGCGACGCCCAAGCACCTGCTGGAGTTTCCGAGGCGCCACCCTACGTCGCAGGTGGTCCAGCTGGTGCGCAACTACCGGTCGACCCCGCAGATCGTGGCGCTGGCCAACCTCGTGGTTCACACCGGGAAGAAGAAGATCGGCTCGCCGCAGTCCGAGCCGCTCCAGCTCCGTTCGCAGGGGGATGACGGCCCGGCACCGAGCCTCGTGGCATACAGCGACGACCCCGCTGAGGCGGCCGGTGTCGCCGCGACGATCAAGGAGCTGGTCGCGCGCGGCACGCCGGCCAGTCAGATCGCCGTGCTTTTTCGCACCAACGCCCAGTCGGAGGCCCATGAGTCAGCGCTCGCGGACGCCGACGTCGCCTACCTCGTGCGGGGCGGCGAGCGGTTCTTCGCGCGTAAGGAGGTCCGCGGGGCGGTCCTGTTGATGCGTGGCGCTGCCAGAGCCGATGACGGAGCCAAGCCACTGGGCGAGCTGGTCCGCGATGTCATCGCCGGGGCCGGATGGACGCAACGTGCGCCTTCGGCAGGGGGGGCGACCCGCGAGCGCTGGGAGTCCCTGCAGGCGTTGGTGGCTCTGACCGACGACTTCGTGTCCGGCAGCCCGCAGGCGCGACTGACCGACGTGGTCCGCGAGCTCGACGAGCGCGCCGCTGCCCAGCATGCGCCGACCGTCCAGGGCGTCACTCTTGCCTCGCTGCACGCAGCCAAGGGTCTCGAGTGGGACTGCGTCTTCGTCGTGGGTTGCAGCGACGGGCTGATTCCCATCAGCATGGCCGAGGGCCTGGATGCCGTCGAAGAGGAACGCAGGCTGCTTTATGTCGGGCTGACCCGTGCCAGGCGCGAACTGCATCTGTCGTGGTCCGGCGCCCGCAACCCCGGTGGCCGTGCCAGCCGGCGCCCGTCGCGGTTCCTGGATGGGACAGCCAGCATCCTCGGGGAGGGTGCGCGGTCATCGGCCCGGGCTGCGGGATCGGGGGCGAAAGGCACCGGGGGCAAGGCGGCAAGGGCAGCAAAGCCGGCCAAACCCTCACGGTGTCGAGCCTGCGGCACGGATCTGGTGAGTGCGGCAGCCCGCAAGGTGGGGCGATGCCAGGACTGCCCGCCGACCTATGACGAGGCGACGTTCGAGGCGCTGCGCGCGTGGCGTCTCGCAGTCGCCGGGGCGACCAAGGTCCCGGCCTACGTGGTCTTCACCGACGCTACGCT
This sequence comes from Actinomycetota bacterium, assembly GCA_039934065.1. Classification (GTDB taxonomy): domain Bacteria; phylum Actinomycetota; class Actinomycetes; order Actinomycetales; family Dermatophilaceae; genus UBA4719. The sequence continues at coordinate 7,903 of JBDTMW010000093.1, forward strand.
GACGGCGATCGCCGAGAAGACTCCGCACGACTCAGGTCAGCTGGCCTCGATCTCCGGGGTCGGAGCCCGCAAGCTCCAGCGTTATGGCCACGATGTGCTGGCGATCCTTGGTGGGGCCGATCCCGTCGAGACTGCCGAAATCTCCTGTGCTGTAACGGAGTTGGCGAAGGAATCGCCCACGTCGTAGCCCCACGTCGTGCGCTGGTCGCAGTCGAGGCCGCAGTAATCGCAGCGTTCGCAGGGTTTGTGTTTAATGTGTTGCAAGCGCGCGTGGGCTGCTCTAATCTGTACCTACGTCCAGCCCGGCCGGTCCAGGTGACCGCGCTCGGACCCGCGAGAACAGATGAGGAGGTTGGCCCTGATGGAGAACATCAC